>JAOAEN010000280.1 GCA_026416775.1 Dehalococcoidales bacterium | reverse complement strand
CTTCAGGATGGTGGCGAATGTCTCCAGAAGGTCATGGTTATCGTCAACAACCAGTACGGTGAGTTCATCATTGCTGTTCACGGTTCGTCCCTCTCTCTAGCGGCAGTTTGATGGTGAAGGTTGTCCCTTTGCCCACCTGGCTTTCAACCTCGATCTTCCCGCCGTTCTGTTCCGTCAGCCTCTTGGAAATGGCAAGACCGAGCCCGATCCCCTTGGGTTTGGTGGTGAAGAGCGGCTCAAAGATACGGTTCAGGTTCTCCTCGGGGATGCCGCAGCCGGTGTCGCGGAATTTTACCCAGATGTACCCGTCTTCGGTGCCGGCGTTGATGGCCAGCTCTCCGCCCTGGGCATTCATCGCCTGAATGGCGTTTGAGATGATGTTGGCAAAGACGCGGCTCATCTGTTCGGGGTCGGTCTTCACCGGCGGGAGCCCGCTGTTGACGTTGTTCTTGATGGTGATGCTGGAAGGTACGCTGATCCAGGAAAGGCTTTCATTGATAACGTTTTTCAGCTCCACCCTGACCTGTGAGGGCGGGGTGATGCGGGTGAAGTCCAAAAGATCGGTGACGATCTTGTTGGCGATATCAACCTGTTTGTCCAGGATTTTCAGCGTGTTTTTGGCCTCTTCATCGCCCTTTTCTTCCAGCGCCATGTTGAGGAGATAGACGCAGTTACGGATCACATTGAGTGGGTTGCGTAGCTCGTGCCCCACACCCGAGGCAAGCTCCCCCACCGCCGCCAGCCTTTCCGAGCGGATGAGCTTTTCCTGCACCTGCTCCAGGTCCTTTGTGCGCTTTTCCACCTCTTCCTCCAGGTGCTCGTAGTAGTGGCAGAGTGATTGTTCAAGCTCTATCTGGCGGATTGCCCCGCTGATCCTTTCGGCAAGCGTCTTCGTCAGGTGGTTCTTCTTGCGCACGTAGAGGTTATCGCGCGGGGAGTATATTTCCAGAAGCCCCGCCGTTTCCCCGCCGACGACCAAATTTTCGGTAACCCTGCCGCCGCCCTTCTGGAAATCGGGGCTCTTGAAGACCTTGTCGCGGAATGTGATCCTCACCTTCGTTTCTTCGGGCGAGGGCATGGCATAGGGGATGAAGGTGACCATCTTGGCAAGGAACTCGTCAACGGACTGGCTTTCCTCGGTCGCGCGCCCGATGTCGTAGAGACATTTCATTTCCCGTATTCGCTGCTGCTGTTCCCGGTCGCTTTTTTGGAGCATCGCGACCACGGCGCCCACGGCGCTGAGGATGATGGCAAAGGCAGTCGGCTTGAAGAAGGCGTTGATCTGGCTTTCAAAGAGGATGGCGTTGGGCAGGAGGATAAGCATGGATACTATCGCGGTAATCACCGCCGGGATGACACCGAAGATATAGGCGGTGTAGACAACAGGGGCGAAGAAGACCATCCCGAGAAAATCAATGCCGTAAACGTTATGGAGGCGGTCGAGGGTGTCCGGGCTTATCCTCCAGCCAAGCGCCCGGCTGATGAC
>JAOAEN010000279.1 GCA_026416775.1 Dehalococcoidales bacterium | reverse complement strand
GATGCCTCCTGTGTGAGAGGGGGAGAAAGGGGGTGAGTATGGAAAGTTTACCGAAGCAGGACAACCCCGTGGTGTGGTCGTTGGTATCTCCGGTCAGGGCTGTGCTATACTGGTAAAAACTCAGCTTATGAACGGAGGCGATGCAAAAAATTATGGAAAAAGAATGGTCGCAGCTAAGCCGTGAGGAGAAGCGCGAGAGAAGGCTGAAGGACTATCTTTCCGGAGAGGGCATCAAGTTTAAGAATGCCAAGGCGGAGAAACTCTATAAAGAGCGGGCGCTGCGCCAGGTGAAGGCAATGATGTGCGAGAAGCCCGATAGGGTTCCCGTGTCACTGCCCATCGGCAACTTTCCCGCCTATTATGCCGGCTACGATTTCAAGACGGTGATGTACGATTACAAGGCCTGCGTGGCCGCCTGGCGCAAGTTCATGCTTGATTTCTACGAGGACATGGACAGCTTCATGGGCCCCGGTCTGGTCTTCTCCGGCAAGGTCATGGAACTCATGGACTACAAGAACTATGCCTGGCCGGGGCATGGGCTCGGGGACAACGTCAATACCTTCCAGTTCATTGAAGCCCAGTACATGAAGCCCGACGAGTATGATGCCTTCCTCAGGGACCCCTCGGACTTCGCCTTCAGGGTGGTTACCCCGCGGGTAATCGGTGCCGCCGAACCACTCAAGTATTTCCCGCCGCTCAACACTTTCCTCGGAACCCCGCTTTCCCTGGCGTATCCCTTTGCCAGCCGCGAGATGCGTAAGGCATTCCTGAGAATGATTGCGGCCGGTGCCGAGATGGAGCGCCAGCAGAAAATCATCATGAAGTTCAACCAAGAAGCACAGGAGTGGGGCTTCCCGCTCGGCCGGGGCGGGATGGCGCTGGGGGTAGCACCTTTCGACATGATTGCCGATTTCCTCCGCGGTACGGAAGGTGTTGCCATTGACATGTTCCGCCAGCCGGACAAGCTCCTTGCGGCAATTGACATGGTCACCGAGTTTACGATTGACAGGCTCACTAAAACGACCGCGCACACGGTGAGTTTCCCCCTGCACAAGGGCGATGATACCTTCATGTCCCGCAGGCAGTTTGAGAAGTTTTACTGGCCGAGCCTGAAGAAGGTCATTGATGCCCTGATTGACGAGGGTATCATGGTCTCCCTTTTTGCCGAAGGATCCTACAACCAGCGCCTCGAATACATCGGCGACTTTCCCAAGGGCTGGGTGAGCTGGGGCTTTGACCAGACGGATATGGCAAAAGCCAAGAAGATGATCGGCGACCGCTGCTGCATCTCGGGCAACGTGCCCGCCTCCGTCCTGATCACGGGCACCCCCAAGCAGGTCAAGGAGTACTGCGTCCGACTGATTGAGACCTGCGCCCCGGGCGGTGGTTACATCCTTGCCGGCGGCTGTGCCGCCACCGAGGTCAAGAACCCGGACAACTTCCGCGTCTTCATGGAAGCCGCCGAGGAGTACGGCAGGTACTAGAG
>JAOAEN010000278.1 GCA_026416775.1 Dehalococcoidales bacterium | reverse complement strand
GCAGGGCAAGCTTAACGGCCACTTCTCTCCTCCAGACACCTGATAACGTCTCCCGCTTCCCCGAAAGACTGCCCCAAAGCAACCGACTCACCGGTAAGCGTAAATGGCGAAGGCCCACCGCCGACCTCAACCACCCACTGTCCTCTCCCCCCTCCGTCGAGGTCAATCTCGGCGACATAGCCGGCCCGGCGCAGCTCATCCGCCAGTGCAAAAGCCCTCGGCGCCATGGCGGAGACAAGGACCCTCACCAGCACCTTTCCCCTTTCCTGTGCCCCGCACCGCTCCTTCGGGACGATTTCCATGAGACGGTCGGTATAGAGGGCAAAGCCGCAGGCGGGAATATCACCGCCGCCCATGGAAGGGATAAGGGCATCATACCGCCCACCCCCGCCGACCTTTTCCCCGCGGACAAATATCTGGAAGATGACTCCCGTATAGTATTCAAAGCCGGCACCCGAGGCAAGGCTGATCCGGTAGCGGATGCCAAGCTCGTCAAGAAGCGTTACCGTGCGCAGGAAATCTTCCACGCAGGGGCAGACATCAGGCAGCGAATGACGGAGCAGGACGAGTTGATTACGCAGGAACGATGCCGACTCCCCGTTCAGACACAGGAGCGGACGCACCGCATTACTCAGATCCGGCGACTGCTTGCCGAGCTCATCAAGCGCCTGCGCGTCCCCATCAAGAATACGGTCAAAGACCCGGTGCTGCGCTTCGGGGCTGAGGCCCAGCTTCTTCAAGAGGGACTGGACCAGGCCGGCATGCGACAACCTGACCTCAACCCCGTCCAGCCCCAGTCTTTCCAGCACTTCAAGCGCCATGGCAATAAGCTCCGCATCGGCAAGCGGGGTTCCCGCCCCGATGAGCTCCGCCCCACATTGCCAGCGTTCCCGCGGTCTCTCCGGTGATTCCTCAAAGATGAAAATATTGGCGGCATAAAAAAGCCGGGCAATTTTCCGGGAATGCAGGCTTTCGGTATAAAGCCTTGCCACCGGGATCGTCCCGTCGGGGCGGAGGACTACCCTTTCCCCGCTCCAGCCGTCCCAGTCAAGAAACGAGTAGACCTTGCCCAGCCGGCCGGGGGTAAGAGTGCCGGCAGAGGTAAAAAGGTGAAGGTACTCAATCGTGGGCGTACGCACTTCCTCGTAGCCCCATTTCTGAAAACAGTCGCGACATACCCCTTCGACGAAACGGAACACCCGCATTTCTGCCGGGGTAAGATCGCGCATCCCTTTAGCCCGCTGGATCTTCATGCTCCACCTTCATTTGTAAAAAAACCAACACTTATAATTTACATGAAAATAGCACGGCTATTCAATCGGTTCTATTCGCCACCGGTTGCCGATAAACCCCGTGAGGACGGAGAGAGTAAACATTGAAGACCGATAGAAAATGCCGATAAAGCCATTCAATTCGCCGATTGCAATCGGGATGGTGTAATATTTATAATAAGAGAACCCGAGGACAATGGAAATGAGGCTCATCAGGCGGATACTGCTTACC
>JAOAEN010000277.1 GCA_026416775.1 Dehalococcoidales bacterium | reverse complement strand
GGCTTACGCCACCACTTTGCGGCGCGCCAAGGTTTTCGTACACCGTGTCCACGCGCGGATTCAGCCACGCACGTGCCTGAGCGGCGTCGGCGCCTGCCGCAGCCACGTTGGCGGCCTGTTCTCGCAACATAGGAGCATGCGCCAAGGACTGGCGCAGCAAAGCGGTATCGTGGTGGCCACGGGGCGCTTCCGTGAGCACATGCTTGTCAGCATCCAGAACGATGGGCCGGTAACAATCATGCTTGATAGCCGCGAGAAATTCGCCCCGCAGACGGATCCCCGGGACCCGGGCTAACTGTCAGGCTTTCCCGCCGGGAACTCATATTCAAGGCTGATATCAAGCGCCCGATAGGAATGGGTAAGTGCTCCCACAGAGATCATGTCCACGCCCGTTTCGGCAATTTCGCGGACAGTCGCAAGCGTGACCCCGCCCGAGGCTTCCAGCTTCACCCGCCCTGCCGCGATTGCCACCACCCGCTTCATCTCGGCGGGTGTCATATTATCGAGCATGATGATGTCGGCACCTGCCCTGAGGACTTCAGCGGCCTCTTCAACGCTGTTCACCTCAACTTCGATGGAGACCCCCGGCGGGGCATTCCGACGCGCCTTGCGGACAATCTCCTCAAGCGTCATCCCCTGGCTGCGCAAGATGGCAATGTGGTTGTCCTTGATGAGTATGGCTTCACCGAGATGGCGGCGGTGGTTTTCTCCCCCGCCCATCCGCACCGCGTACTTTTCAAGGGCACGCAGTCCGGGGGTCGTCTTGCGGGTATCGTAGATCCTGGCACGCGTGCCGGATATCTCCGCTGCGTACCGCGCGGTAAGCGTGGCAATACCGCTCAGGCGCTGGAGAAAGTTCAGTGCCGTCCTTTCCGCCTTGAGGATGGAGGCAAAGCTACCGCGGACCCTGCCGGCAACATCCCCCCGCCTTACGGGGCGGCCGTCCTTGATGACGGTCGCAAATTCAAGAGCGGGATCGACACGCGTAAAGACGCGGCGGGCGACCTCAATCCCGGCGAGGACGCCGTTTTCCTTGACAAGCAGCAGGGCACTGCCGGTAATGCCAGCCGGAATAATGGCGTCTGTGGTGATATCACCATGCCCGAGGTCCTCGGCGAGGGCACGGTCAATTATCCCGTCAAGTTCGTCCTGACCAAGATAATCCCCAAGCATGGCTGTCCGCGTCGGTTACTTTCCGTCGTTAAGGCGCATGGCGATGCTGCCGCGGGCAACGCGGATGGTCGTCCCGCCTTCAACTTTGAGGACAATGCTGTCCTCACTCAGACTTTCCACGGTGCCGTAAATGCCACCGATGGTGATAACCTTATCACCCTTCTGGAGGTTCTGCACCATCTGCTCGTGCTCTTTCTGGCGCTTGCGCTGCGGGCGGATCATCACAAAGTAGAAGAGGACAAAGATCGCCACGAGAAATGCCAGCATGTACCAAGTGCTGTTCTGATCCTGGGTACCTGTCCCGGCAGGAGCACAACCGGTAATCGCCATCC
>JAOAEN010000276.1 GCA_026416775.1 Dehalococcoidales bacterium | reverse complement strand
GGTAAGCCCCGACATAGGCTGCCCCCTGAATGGCATTGATCCCCACCCCGCCTGCCCCCATGACGACCACGCTCTGGAACGGCTTTACCTGCGCCCGGTTTACCACCGCACCAAAACCAGTGATGACACCGCAGCCCAGAAGCGCCGCCCGGTCAGGCGGCATATCCGCCGGCAGCTTCACCACCTGGGACGCATCCACCACGACATACTCGGCAAAGCCCCCGACATTCCCCTTGAGGTCAAGCGCCTGGCCCTTCTTGTTCCTCACCCGTGGCTCCTGAGGCGGGTCAAAGCGGTGTTCACAGAGATGCGGCATCCCTGCACCGCAGTAATAACACTGCCCGCAGGAAACGAGCATGGAAACCATTACCGGGTCCCCGCGTTTCAGGCCGGTAACACCGCTACCCGTCTCCTCAACATACCCCGCCGACTCATGCCCGCCGATGAAAGGCACTCCACCGGGCATCTCCCCCTTCCAGTCATGGACATCGCTGTGGCAGATGGCAGTCGCCTTCAGCTTTACCATCACCTCCCCCCTGCCCGGCTTTCTCAGGTCAACATTCTCAACGACCAGGGGGCGGTTGAACTCATAACAGACTGCCGCTTTCATCAGAGCCTCCTTAAAAACTGGTTATTTTATGTAAATCTATCACCTTCTTCGGGTGTGACCGCAGGGATACCCGTTACACCTGCCTCACAAGCATAGCACATTTTGGCACTTTTTGTGTAAAAAAGCTTTGCGCTAATTCGTCAACCTGCTATAATAATAACGGTCAGGAATATTCCAAGGGGAATGGCCGTGGGGAAGTGGCTTATCCGGCTCATCGGGGCAGCGGCGGTTACGGTTACCCTTGCTGCGGTACTTCAGGAGCTGGGGAAACCGAAAGAAGAAAGAAGCTGGTGCGGGAAGATCGGCTTTATCCCCTACGATTTCCGTGTGCCCGGCCTTGAAAGGCTGAAACAGACCATCTGGAACATGAACGACAGGCGGCTGTTCACACCGGCACCGTGGGGAGTCGGCTGGGCGGTGAACTTTTATGCCCTACTGGAGAGGCTGCGCATCATCAGCGAGTACTACCTGACCGAGGAAGACTTCCTCATGCCCACCGCAAGCCTGCGCCGCATCCTTGAAAAACGCCGGACAATGTCCCAGATGCCGTCCTAGACCTGAATCAAGCCACGCACCCCGTCACGGTAGAGACTTTCCAGACATACCGGCATTATCTTCCCCGCAAGTGCCCCGTCGCCCGTAGCATAGACCCTGATGTAGTTGGAGGTAAGCCCGCTCAGGACACCCCCGGTACCGTTTTCCCAGAGCACGGGAAAAACCCTGCCCAGAAACCGCCTGCGGAACGACTGTGAGCTTTTCCGTGCGACCGAAAGCATGATATCAAGCCGCTTCTGTTTCACCCAATGGGGTATCTGGTCAGGCATCTGTGCCGCTTCCGTTCCCGGGCGCGGCGAGAAGGGAAAGACATGGATCCGGGAGAACTCCACCCGGTGCAGGAA
>JAOAEN010000275.1 GCA_026416775.1 Dehalococcoidales bacterium | reverse complement strand
CCCCCACATCCGCATCCGCCACTGTCTTGTCGGAGGCAGGTAATGGAAGAGCTCCTTGCACTCGCCAGGAAGTCAAGCGAAGAGGCGGAAGTCTATCAGGTCTCCCTTGAGGAAACACAGGTACTTTTCGAGTCCAACCGCTTAAAGCAGCTCCAGAGCGGCCAGACGACCGCCGTCACCCTCCGCCTCATCAAGAACGGCAGGCTCGGCTGTGCCATTGCCACCAGCACCGAAGACATCCGGAGACTCGTCGCCCATGCCCTGGAGACGGCCGCTTTCGGCAGCGAGGCAAAATTCTCCTTCCCCGAGGCACAGGAATACCCCAGGATCGGCGTTTTTGATAAGAAGGTGTCCGCTGTATCCATCGCGACGATGGTAAGACTCGGCGAGCAGATGATTGCCGCGATCACCGCCCACACCCCCGGTATCCTCTGCTCCGCCAGCATCGTCCGGGGCGTCATGGAAATGCGCCTCATCAACTCGCGCGGGGCCAATGCTTCCTACCGCAAGAGCTTCTTCAGCCTCAGCCTCGAGGGCACACTGATCCGGGGTACCGATATGCTCTTCGTGGGCGATAGTGCAAGTTCCTGCCACCCCGTGCTGGACACGGGGGAAATCACGGCGAAGGTCAGCCGCCAGCTTGAACTTGCCCGCGAGATTGCGAAAGCCCCCACGCGGAAGCTCCCTGTGGTCTTCACCCCCGACGGGGTAATTTCGCTCATCACGCCGCTGATGACCGCCCTTAACGGTAAGACCGTCCTTGAGGGGGCTTCCCCCCTCGGCGACAAGCTCGGTAAGCCCGTTTTTGACCGCAAGTTCAGCCTGCGTGATGACCCGCTTGTCCCCTACCGCACCCAGAGCCGTCCCTGCGACGACGAAGGTGTACCCAGCAGGCGCACCCCCCTCGTAAGCCGCGGGGTGGTGAAAAACTTCATCTACGACCTCATGACGGCGGCAAAGGCGGGCAAGCAAAGCACCGGCCACGGCAGCCGCGGGCGCGGGGGGCTGCCGTCCCCCTCGCCGAGTGCCCTCGTCATCACCCCCGGGAAAGCCACCTTCAACGAAATGGTCGCCGATATCAAAGAAGGGCTGGTTGTGGAACAGCTCATGGGGGCAGACCAGGGCAATATCCTAGGCGGAGACTTCTCCGGCAACGTGCTTCTGGGCTACAAGATTGAAAACGGCAGGATTACCGGGCGCGTCAAGGACACGATGGTTGCCGGTAACGTCTACGAGATACTCAAAGACATCCCCGCCATCGGCAGCGAAAGCAAATGGGTGGGAGGATTCCTCTACACGCCCCCAATCTACTGCCGCGGGCTTTCGGTATCAAGCAAGGGCTGAAGTCAGGTATAGCAATCCACGGCTTGACCCGTCAAAATAACCCGGAAAGAAAAACCCATTTGCCAGCTTCCGTTCACCTCCGGTTTCTGATGCCTACCCCATCCCGGATCCTATCCCCCGGGGGAGATAGACGATCCGCAAGCCCTCTTTCGGCTGGATAAGGAAAGAAC
>JAOAEN010000274.1 GCA_026416775.1 Dehalococcoidales bacterium | reverse complement strand
ATAAGAGACAGATATCCATTACGGCAAGGTACGAAGAAAAGCCCGTCCTCGCCCGGAAAAAACCCGGCGAATATGCCGATTTCCGCTCCCCGCTCAAGAAATACGTTATGCCGCTTGCCTTCATCCGAAAAGGCGCCTGGCATTACGGGCCGACCAACCGCGATGATGGCGGCGGTTACCTCGCCTTCGTGCGGACGAAGGAGGCGGCGGGTTTTGACTTCGTCATGCTCTACGAGAGCATGAAGCGCGCCCCCTACCGCATCTGCCCCGAGCCGGACAAGCCCCACGCCCATCCCACCACTCAGGTCATGATGTTCCTTGGCACCGACCCCTACCGCATGGAGGACCTAGGGGCAGAATTCGAGATCTGTCTGGGCAAGGAGCTGGAGAAGCACTCGTTCACCAAGTCCACCGCCGTGCTCACCCCGCCATTCCTCCCCCACTGGCCGGGAGGCGTGGTGCGGCTGGAAAGACCGATCATCATGTGCGATATCCACCCCTTCGGCAACGAGCGCTAGAAGCTGTGAGAGCATAAAAACAGAGCAAATGCGAGAACTGAATCGGATGCAAGCAAGGCCATCCTGTCTGGGAAGGCATACTGATGGCAGGTGCGGGTAAACCAACCGGACGCAGATAAAAAAACCTGAAGCCGGGTCAAAAACAAAGTCCCCGGCTCATCTTTCCCGCAACCGGGGACCCTGTTTTAAGCCCAAAAAGCAGACCTAAAGCCCGGCTTCCGCCATGATCTCGGGGACCTTCTTCTCCCAGCCGATCGCCATGATGTGCACGCCCTGGCACATCGGCTTCATCGCCTTGATGAGGCCCGCCGCGATCTGGATGCCCACCTTCTCGCGGTCTTCCTTGGGAGCGGCGGAGAGCTTCTGGAGAACATTGAGCTTCTCAAAGGCAAGGTGGATGCGGTCAACGTCACGGACCAGCAGAGCTCGGTGATGCGTCTGAGCGGGCTGGTAACCTCGGGGCTCTGCGTCCAGCACGGGCTTGAGCCGATCTTTCAGATGACCTGCCGCGACCGTAACCGCATCGCGCTGCAATCTGACCTCCTCGGGGCATGGGTCATGGGAATAAAGAATGTCCTTGCCCTTACCGGAGACTTGCCCAGCCTGGGCGACCATCCCCACGCCAAGGGCGTCTTTGATCTTGACTCGGTGGGCCTGCTTTATGCCATAAAGCGCCTCAACGAGGGTTACGACCTTTCCGGCAACGAGCTCAAGGGTAAGCCCGATTTCTTCGCTGGAGCGGTGGTAAAGGTCTATAACAATACCGAGGCTTCCGAGGAGCTTCAGATCTACAAGATGCAGAAGAAGATCGCCGCCGGTGCCAGGTTCTTCCAGACGCAGGCGGTCTATGACCCGTCTGCCTTCGGGAAATTCATGAAGCGGGTGGAGAAGTTTGGCGTGCCGGTAATGGCGGGCGTCATCCCCCTGAAGAATGCCGGCATGGCCAAATACATGAATGCGAATGTCGCCGGGGTGCACGTGCCGGACGATATTATCC
>JAOAEN010000273.1 GCA_026416775.1 Dehalococcoidales bacterium | reverse complement strand
GTGGGCTCGGAGATGTGTATAAGAGACAGCACCGGTGCCGACCATAACCGCGGCTACGCTTTCCAGGAGATCTTTGATGTCCCTATCCCGGAGAAGGTGGAAAGGACCGCCATCACCGGTAAGGGCAGACTCACGAAGTGGAACCAGGACGTGCGCGCCGTCACCTGCGACTGCGCCCCGATGTGTGCCTTCCTGCTTGATATGGCGGTGCCGGCGGTCGCCTGCCAGAACACCGCCGACCTCGTCAATGCGGTGGCAGGCACGGACTTCAGCGCGGCGGATATTGAGAAGATCGGGGAAAGGCTGAACAACGTTGCCCGCCTTTTCAACATTGATGAGGGCTTCACGCGCAAGGATGATACCTTCCCCAGGCGCATCATGACCGAGCCGATCAGGGCGGGGGCTTCCCGCGGGCAGCTCATCAGCCAGGCTGACCTTGATGCCATGCTCGATGAGTACTACGAAGCCCGCGGCTGGGACAAAAACGGCGTGCCCACGGCGGAGAAGCTGAAGGAGCTTGGCATCCGACCGCGGGCCTGCTAGCTCTCATTCTGGCGGGTCCAGCGTAAAGACGGCTGCGGTCTTGCAATTTTTCAGGCTGATATCAGGAGGTAAGAACGTGCCCCAGTACGGCTATGCGGGGAGTATTCTGAAGGTTGATCTTACCACCGGCAGGGCGGAGAGACTGCCGACCGCCGATTACGCGGGGAGATTCGTCGGCGGGCGCGGGCTTGCCTGCTCGCTCTACTGGGAGATGGTGCCGGCGGGAGTGAAGGCCTTTGATCCGGACAACTGCCTCATCTTTGCCAGCGGCCCCCTGGCCGGCTTTCCCGGGTTTGCCGGCGGCCGCTTCAACGTCTGCGGGAAAAGCCCGCTCGGCCGTCCCGAGTCCTTCACCTACGCCAACCTCGGGGAAGGCTGGGGCATTATGCTGAAGTATGCCGGCTACGCCGCCCTCGTGGTGCGGGGCGCGGCGCAGAGGCCTTCCTGCCTCTATATCCATGATGACGGTGTGGAAATACGTGATGCCACGCATCTCAGGGGAAAATCCACCTTTGATACGATTGATACCCTGAAGGCGGAGCTGGGAAGGGACGTGAACGTCCTTGCCATCGGGCCCGCCGGTGAGAACCACCTGCCCTTCGCTGTCATCATCGGTGATGGCGATGCCTCCGGCTCGGGGGGACTTGGGGCGGTGATGGGTGCCAAGAACCTCAAGGCGATTGCGGTGCGCGGGAAGAACCGCCCGCAGGCGGCACATCCCGAGAGGCTTGAAGAGCTTGCCGCGGCAATCCGCAACGCCCGCCCGAAGGGCGGCATCCCTCAGATGTGGGGGGTAAAGGGGCTGACACACTTTCACGCCTGCTACGGCTGCGGTATCGGCTGCTCGCGCGAGATGTACGAGCTCGGCGGGCGCCGCTACAAAGCGCTCTGTCAGTCGTCCAATATGTACGAGGCATTCTCGGTAAAGTACGAGGGCAGGCGTGACGGCTCCCAGTTCCTCGCCACGCGGCTCTGCGATGGCTACGGGC
>JAOAEN010000272.1 GCA_026416775.1 Dehalococcoidales bacterium | reverse complement strand
CCGCCATATTTCCAAGAGCTACCGCGGGCTGATCTTCTCCGAACTCTGCGCGCAGGTGAAGATCCCGGTCGTCGTCGGCAACTGTGTGAGCTACAGCGCCTGCCTTGAGCTGATGCGGACGGGGGTCTCGGGGGTGCTGGTGGGTGTCGGTCCCGGGGCTGCCTGTACCAGCCGGGAGGTGCTTGGCATTGGTGTCCCCCAGATAACCGCCACCATTGACTGCGCTGCCGCCAGGGAGACCTACTATCGTGAGACAGGCAGGTATGTCCCCATCATTACCGACGGTGGTTTCACCAAGAGCGGCGATATCTGCAAGGCCTTTGCCGCCGGTGCCGACGCGGTGATGCTCGGCTCAAATATTGCCCGCACCAGGGAAGCCCCGGGGCGCGGTTATCACTGGGGAATGTCACATCCCCATCCGGCGCTGCCCCGCGGCACGCGTATCAAGGTCGGCACCAATACCACGCTGGAAAAGCTGCTTTTTGGTCCCACATCGGCAACCCATGGGACGGAGAACTTCGTCGGTGCCCTGCGCACGGCGATGGGGTTCTGTGGGGCGGCGACGATCAGGGACTTCCATAAGGCTGAGATGGTCATTGCCCCGTCAATCGTTACCGAGGGCAAGGTCTATCAGATGGTGCAGGGCGTTTAGCGGGCGGGCTCGGCGCAGGGCTGTCAGGGAGACAGTTTTTGAAAGCAGACTACGAAAAATATCTGGTGAGAAGGCCCGTCTATGAGGCTTTCGGCGGGGTGAAGAACCGCCAGAGCCCCACGATGACCATCCTTAGCAACCGTCAGTTGCCCGGCGTGAACTACTATCTTGAATGCGGCTGGATCTATGGCATTCCTGACCCCAATCCCAGCCTGCACGAGCACGTGCATAATTACGACGAAATCGTCATGCACTGGGGTGGTGACTGGCGTACTCCCCAGGTGCTGGGCGGGGAAATCGAGTTTTACGTCGGCGGGCAGCCGATTGTTTTCAATACCACCACGTTCCTTTATATCCCCAGGGGCACGCCGCACGGCCCGGTAATCTGGAGAAGGTTTGACTTTCCCCACATGCAGATGGCGATGATGATCGGCACCGGGAGCGCCGGGGAAGCCTGGGGCACAAGCGGGATCAGCGAGGCAAAGGACAGGTTACCTCAGAAAACGCGGGACTTTGACTACGAGCAGTACGCCGTGCGCAGCCCGTTGCGGGAAGCCGGTGCGGAGTTCATCGCCGGGCGCACCTGCCCTACGCTGACCTACATGAGTGCCCAGCAGATACCGGGGGTGAAATTCTACATTGAGTTTGGCTGGACCTTCGGCATGCCAAAGTCGAGGATTACCGCCACCGCCATGCCGGAGATGTCACACCCGAGCTATGATGAGATTGTCCTGCACATCGGCGGCGACCCGGCGGATCCCGAAGACCTGGGTGCCGATATTGAGTTCACCGTTGGTGGTCAGCCGCTCCGCTTCAGTACCACAAGTGCGCTTTTTATCCCGCGCAATGTGGCCCACGGCCCAATCAAATGCCTGGCTTACCGCAAGCCGCACATTGTC
>JAOAEN010000271.1 GCA_026416775.1 Dehalococcoidales bacterium | reverse complement strand
TGTATAAGAGACAGAATCACCACCTCGCTGGGCCCGTAAAGCCCGTCAACCCCGACCGCACCGAAGACCATCTTCTTTGCAAGAGAAACATAGATGTTGCCCGGACCGCAGACCTTGTCCACCCGGGGGATGGACTCCGTCCCATAGGCAAGTGCTGCCACCGCCTGCGCCCCGCCCACGGAGAAGACGCGGTCAACCCCGGCAATCATGGCCGCGGCAAGCGTTACCGGTGCCACCTCTCCCGATGCCGTCGGCGGGGTCACCACAATGATTTCACCCACCCCCGCCACCCGCGCGGGAATCGCCGTCATGAGGAGTGAAGATGGCAGCGGTGCCACGAAGCCGGGGACGTGCACCCCCACCCGCGCTACCGGGCGGAACTGCCAGCCAAGACGGGCATGGCTGTCACGCAGCAGCATCTTCCTCTGCCTCTCGTGAAAGTTACGTATCCGGTCGGCCGCGAATTCAAGGGCATCGATAAGCCCGGCGTCCGTGGCCCGGAAAGCCTGTTCGATCTTCTGCCTGCTGACCTCAAGGAAGGGGAGTTTTACGCGATCGAACCTCTCGGTGAACTCAAAAAGGGCACGGTCACCACGGCGGCGCACCTCATCAATAATGTGCCGCACCGATCTTTCCTGCTCTTCAGTTGCCTGAAGCCCGGAAGAACGTTTTGCGATGATCGCTTTCGCCTCATCAAAGCCGGAAATGACCTTCATCTAAGCACCTGCTGCCACCCGGAGACGGCGGATGAACTCGTCCATGCGGCGGGCTTTAACCGGAGGACAACCCTCCGCCCCTGTTTCTGTATTACCGATAAGACAGGCGGTGGACTCAAAAATGGTATCAATGATCTTCAGGTTATGGCGGGCAATGGTACGCCCGGTCTCGGTGTTTTCAATGAGCAGATCGGCATCCTCGGGAAGAAAGGCCTCGCTTGCACCCCATGTGGGGATCACCCGGTAGCGACTGAGATGGTTATCGCGCGCGTATTTATCAGCGATGTTGACGTACTCCGACGCCACCCTCAAAGTCATCCCGCGCTCCCGGACAAGCTGACGCAGCCCGGCGGCATCGTTTACCGCAAGCCCATTGCTGACTACCGCCACCATCCTCACCTTGCCGATTCTGAGATCAGCAAGCTCGCGCACCGGGCTTGAAGGGAACTGCGCCAGGTGATCGACGAGCCAGTCCCGCCCGGTGATGGCAAGGTCAAAGTTGCCGCAGGCAACCTGCTGGGGCATATCCTGCGGGCGGATGACCTTTACCACTACCCCTTCAAGATTGATCTTCGGGCGGCGGTTGCCTCCTGCCGATGGGTAATCATCAAGCTCAATTCCCGCACGGCGCAGCACCTCGGCAACATGCTGCTGCTGGTGCCCGTCGGGAAGGGCGAGACGCACCGTATCAACCGGGCTTTCCCCACCCCCGGAGACTTCCACCTTCAAAGCGGGAAAGGTCTCCTCATCGGGAGATGCCCTTTTCTTCACCTCGGCAAAAGCATCACATAGGGAAGCCACGACATCCCCGAGGTCTTTGGTCTCCCAGCTACGGCGG
>JAOAEN010000026.1 GCA_026416775.1 Dehalococcoidales bacterium | reverse complement strand
GTAGGTGATGGCGTAGACATTACCGGAGACGTGGGCTAGTACCGGGGTATAGGCAGTAGTGTCAAACTGGAAGGTGGTGACGGAGCTAATAGGACTGCCGCTAGGGCTGATGTTGACGGTCTGGACGTAACCGCGGTTGCTCGGGCCGCGGTAGGCGATGCCGTAGACGTTGCCGGAGACGGGAATGATGGATGGTTCGCTGGCGTTGTTATCAAACTGGAAGGTGGTGATGGGGCTTATAGTACTGCCGCTGGCGCTGATACTGACGGTCTGGAGGTAGCCGCGGTTGCCCGAGCCGCGGTAGGCGATGGCATAGACGTTGCCGGAGATGCGGGTTATCACCGGGGTGTAAGCCGTAGTCGCAAACTGGTAGGTGGCAATCACACTGCCGATGCTTCCATCTGAGTTAATGGTAATGGTTTTAACATAACCGCGGTTGGTTGAGCCACCGTAGACCACGGCGTAGACATTCCCCGAGATACTAGCGAGGACCGGCGTGTAGGCGGTGGGATCAAAGCGGGGGGGGGCAACCACCCTTCTGAGATCGCCGATGATGCCGCCGCTGCCGTCGCTGGTATTGGCTGAGACCGTAATAGTGATGTTCACGGCTAGACCGTTGACATCGAGCCAGTATTCGTGAGGGCTTTCCTCTATCGTTCTGGTGAGGTTTTCCGAGAGCTCGCCGTGCATGATCTGCCATATGGCGTATTCCACGCCGGCATCAGTGGCGTATTGCTCTCTTATCGCTTCCCCATAGGTGCGCGAGCCGATAAGAACGGTCCCCGCGTAGCTGACGAAGGGCACCACGATGAGTGAGCCGATTACCAGTGCCAAAATCGCCAGAGGAAGTGCCTGTCCTTTTTCGCCCTTCATGGTGCTGCCTCGTCAACTCTCAGGTGGACCTGATAGGTGGCATCCCGGCTTACGACGTGGCGACCGGTGTAGGAAGCGGTGATCTGGGCGGTAACCGTGCGCGTCCCGGAGTTGTAAGTAAACCGGGCGTCGGTGATGTTGCGCCCGAGGACGAGCGACGAACCACCCGTAAGGCGGAGCATCTTGGTGCCGGATAGCGTGTAGATGACCGTGGTGTTGTCTGTCATGGTGAGGGTGAGCGTAGCCCCGCCCTGGGCTTCTCTTGCCGATGGCACATCCATGTTCAGCCAGCGGGCAATCGTCTCCAGCTCGTGGATCGTGGTGAGCTGGGCAAAACCGTAGCTGGAAACGCTGGTCATCTGGTAGATGGCGGCTCCCAGGAAGGTCACGATGATCCCGGTAATGGCGATCACCACCATCATTTCCACCAGGGTCAGCCCTCTTTGTGCCTTCATCGGTTCGTCTTGTAGCCCTCGATCTCGGTGATCGGCTCTCCATCGTAGAGAACGGTTACCGTTACTGCCTGGATATTCTCATCCCCTTCCGGCAGATGGGCTACGGCGACGGAAATTTTATAACCTGCCGGGACGGTGATCTGCGGGTAGGTAGTGGCAGCCGGATCATAGGGGAGGGCCTTCACGTATTCCATCTGGCTCTGCGCCAGCCTCTGGGCGGTGGCAACCGTTTCGTGGTTGCGCGCCGCAATTGAGCCCGCGGAAAGGGCGCTAACAAATGCCACTACGGCTGTCCCCAGGATAGCCACCGCGACCAGCACCTCCACAAGTCCGATCCCGCGCTGGGCTGCCGTCCCGGAAGAAGTCCCCGGGTATTTCAGCCTGTAGCCTGCAGGACAGAAGCGGAATGGCCTGTCCTTTCTTGATTTCCCTTTCATCATGCCTAGCGTATCGCCCGCAGTATTGTGTATAGCGGTGTTATCATGGAGAGGGCAATGAAGATGACAGCAAGCCCCACGATGATGGTAAGCGTGGGTTCAATGGCGGTGATGAGGGTGTCGATACGGCGGCTCACCCTCTCCGCGTAGTAGTCGGCGAGTGTGCCCAGTGTCGTGTCCAGTGTTCCGCTCTTTTCCCCGATCATCACCATCTCCACCATGAGCGGGGGGAAAAATCCCGTTTCCGCCATCGGGCGGGAAAGCCCTTCTCCCTGGATGAGTCTTTCTCTTACCCTGCCGAGCACCCGGCAGACGGTGCTGTTCTGTCCCGTGCTGCTGACGAGCTCAAGGATGGCGGGCAGCCGTACCCCCGCCTGAAGGAGAAGCGCCGTTGTCTGGCAGAATGACTGGAGGTTCAGTTCGGTGATGACGTTGCCGATGAGCGGGAGTTTCAGCACCCCTGCGTCCCATTTCAGCTTTACCGAAGGCAGACGCAGGAGCAGGATGGCCCCGAGGACGATGACGGCAAGCGCCAGGAGCAGGTATAGCCCGTTGTCAAGCAAGAAGCCCGCAACCGCCATGAGGAACCGGGTGGTCCAGGGGAGGGGCGCGTTGAGGGACTGGAACAGGTTGAGCAGCGGCGGCAGGGCAACGGTGAGCAGGAGGATGACCACGAGAACGGCAGTAATCAGGACGAATGACGGGTAGACCATGGCACGCCTGATTTTCTGGGCCATGTTCAGGCGCTTTTCGAGGTAGCCCGCCGCCTGTTTCAGACCGATGTCCAATCGTCCCGTCTGTTCGCTTGCCCTGATCACCTGGCAGTAGGTCTGGTTGAAGAGTGCGGGATGCTGGCTTAGCGCATCGGAAAAGGAGCTGCCCCCGCGGATCCGGCGGGCGATGTCCTCAACGGTCTTGCGCAGGGTTTTCTGGGTTATCTGTTCGGCAAGCAGGTCAAGCGCGGTGACCAGCCCGATACCCGAGCCGAGCAGGGTGGCAAGCTGGCTGGAGAAATCAATGATGTGCCGTACCGGGACGCCCGGCTGCAGGAAGCCCTTGAAGGACGGCCTGGTCACTTCTTCAAGGCTGATGATGCGCTCGTAGCCAGCACGGTAGAGGGCATCCTCGGCGAGACTTTCCGAGGCGGCTTCAATCACGCCTTTCACAATTTTCTTATCGCTGGTGTAGGCCTGATACCTGTAGGTCATATCAGTTGTGCCGTTTAATTTGCCCGCTAGATGACCGAGAAAACGCCGCGGATCACCTCGCTGATGGTGGTGATGCCCTCCTGCACCTTCAATAGCCCGTCACGCTTCATGGTTATCATACCTTCGGCGAGTGCCTGTGTCCTTATTTCGGAAGCACTGGCCGACTGGCGCAGCATGCGCCGTATGGGTTCGCTCATCACCAGGAGCTCGAAGATACCCGTCCGCCCGCGGTACCCGGTGCCGGCGCAGAGGTTACATCCCATACCGTAAAAGAATCCGGGGGCGCTGCCCTTCATTTCCTGCAGGTAGAATGCCAGTTCTTCCCCATCGGGCTTGTAGGGTGCTTTGCAGTTGGGACAGATGCGGCGCACCATGCGCTGGGAAATGACGCCGATGAGGGTGGTCGTGATGGCTGAGGCTTCAACACCGAGGTCAATCAGGCGGAACAATACCCCGACCGCGTCATTGGCATGGATTGAGGAGAGCACCAGGTGCCCGGTGAGGGCAGCCTGCACCGCGGTGGCTGCGGTGTCGCCGTCGCGGATTTCACCGATGAGGATGATATCGGGGTCGTGGCGCATGATGGCACGCAGCCCGGTGGCAAAGGTAATGCCGGCCTTGGGGTTCACCTGACTCTGGTTGATGTCGTTGAACTGGTATTCAATGGGGTCTTCAATGGTCATGATGTTGGACTCGTTACGGTCAAGCTCGTTGATGGAGGCGTAGAGGGTGGTGGTCTTGCCCGAGCCTGTAGGTCCGCCCACCAGTATCATGCCGTGGGGGCTTTTCAGAAGGGTGTGATATTTCTTCAGGATTTCGGGCTGAAGCCCGAGCTCGCGCAGCGTAAAGAGTGCCAGCGATTTGTCCAGGATCCTCAGGGTGACTCTCTCGCCGTGGAGCGTTTCCATGGTGGCAACGCGGATGTCCACTTCCCTGTCGCCGGTCTTGAAGGAGAACTGTCCGTCCTGAGGGCGTCTCTGCTCGGAGATGTCCATATCGGCGAGGATCTTCACCCGTGACACCAGCGGCGAGTGGACGGCGAGGGGAAAGGAAAACATGTCGTGCAGGATACCGTCAATGCGGAAACGCACCCGCAGCCTATCTTCCTGCGGCTCAATGTGGATATCGGAAGCGCGGTCTTGGATTGCCTGAGTGATGAGGAGGTCGAGCGTTTCCGTGATGGGTGTACTTGCCTCTTCCCTGGTTACCGGTTTTGTCTCCGTGCCCTGCGCCGGGGCAAGCTGGCTGATCTCGCGCTCGATCGCCGCTACGGAGCGGTAGTTCATGTTGATCGCCCGTTCAATGTCATCCGGAACCCCGAGGGCGATCTCGACCCTCATCCTTGCCTGGGCTTTGACATCCTCAATGGCGCGGATATCTTCGGGGTTTGCCATGACCACGTGGAGTGCCCCGTTGATGATATCAAGCGGGATGAGGCGGTAGCGTCGTGCCATTTCCTCGGGGATGAGCCTGAGGGCCTGGGGCTGGACGACATGCCGCTTCAGGTCAATGAGCGGCAAATTGAGCTTGATGCTGAGGATCATCGCCAGTTGCTCCGGCCTGACCATGCCGCGTTTGACCAGAATTTCGCTCAGGGTGCCTCCCTGCCGGCGCTGGATTTCAAGGGCATTGTCCAGCTGTTCCCGGGTGATGAGGCCCTCTTCAATGAGCATCTCACCAAGCGTCTTCGGTGCGGGCTTTTCGGTGCCCGAGGAATCGTTATCAGCTCTTTTCACCTAATTTCTCCTCATTCGGGCTGTTTTTTCCCTTCGCGGCAAGGAGCCTGTTGACCCGGTTGACGATTTCCGCAGGGTCTGCGGGCTTGGTCAGGTAGTCGTCAGCCCCGACCTTTTTCCCCGTGCTCTTGTCCGCTTCCTGTGCTTTTGCCGAGAACATAAGGATGGGAAGGTCGGTGGTCTTCGGGTCTGACCGCAGGCGGTGGCATATCTCAAAGCCGTCAAGCCCCGGGAGCATGACGTCAAGAATGATGAGATCCGGAGCCTCGCTCTGGGCTTTCCTCAGCCCCTCCAGACCGTTGGCTGCCCTGCTGACCTCGTACCCCGCACGCTTGAGGGTGTAGTCAACGAGCCTTGCGATTGCCGGGTCATCCTCGATGATCAGTATTTTCTTTGCCATCGCTTTCTCCTCTTTTGCCGTTCATCGGCAGGGTGAAGCTGAAGGTGCTTCCCTTGTTGACCTTGCTTTCCACCCAGATGCGGCCTCCGTGGGCATCAATGATCTGCTTGGTGATGTAAAGCCCCAGCCCGGTGCCGCTGCGGGCCTGGGACTGCTGGTTTTCCACGCGGTAAAACCTCTCAAAGAGGTGCTCCATTGCCTGCGGCGGAATTCCGATCCCCTGGTCAATTACCTGAACGAGCAGGTCGTTCTCCAGCTTTCTTACCCGGATGGTAACGCTACCGCCGGGATCGCTGTACTTGATGGCGTTGCTGATCAGGTTCATCATCACCTGCCGAATCCTGCCGTCATCCACCTCCATTTCGGGCAAATCTTCGGGGATATCCTCGACGATGGTGATATTCTTGTCGTGGGCGAGGCTGTGGAAGCTCTTGATGGCACTGGTGATGGTGTTTCTTATCGGGACAGGCCTTTTGTTTATCTGAAATCTCCCGGACTCAAGTCTTGAAAGGTCAAGGAGACTGTTGATGAGGTTGCCAAGATGGTCGGTTTCTTCATCGATTATCTGCAGGAATTCCTTTTGGGTTGCAGCGTCGGGTACCTGACCGTTGAGAAGGAGCTTGGTGAAACCGGAGATGGACTGGAGCGGGGTACGCAGCTCGTGCGAGACATTAGAGAGGAACTCCGCCTTCATCCTCTCAATCTGGCGCATCCTTTCTTCCGCCTCCTTACGCTCGGTAATATCGCGCAGGATGGCGGTGACGATGACCGAACTGTCCACCTCACGGGCGGAGACCGAGATCTCAAGGGGGACACGCGTTCCATCCTTGCGCAGCCCGGTAACCTCAAATACTCCCTTCGGGGCGCCTGAGGCTTCCCGTTGCTTTTCAAACATCGCGTAGCTTGCCCTCATTCGCTCCCTGTCTTCTTCGGGGACAAGTTTCAGGATACTGCGTCCCAATATCTCATGTTCGGAATAGCCGAAAATCCTGGTTGCCCCCTGGTTCCAGACGAGGATGCGCATGCTGGCATCGGTGGAGATGATGGCATCAAAGGAAGCGTTGATGAGCTGGCGGTACTTTTCCTCGCTGCGCCTGAGGGCTTCCTGCGCCTTCTTCTGCTGGGTGATATCGGAGACCAGGGTCACCCAGCCGTAGCGTTTGCCATCGTCCTGAATTGCCTGGGCATGCACGTCAACCCAGATGTTACCGTATGGCGTCCGGTAGACCTGTTCTTCGTGGTTGTATCCCTGTGAGATGAGGCGTTGCATGCGTTCCTCGTTCTGACCCGGATAGTCTTCCACCATGGTGATGACGTCGCCGACGAACTTGCCGATGGCATCTTCCGCCTTGATCCCGAACATTGCCTCGCAAATCGGGTTCCAGCGCGTGATGACGAAGTTATTGTCCATGGCGAAGACGCCTTCGTGGATGGACCTGAGGGCGGTGTCCGAGAAGCGCAGGTCCTCTTCCATTTTCTTGCGTTCGGTGATATCCGTGGTCACCGAAAGCATGCATGGTTCACCCTCAATGTTGATGATTTCGGCGGAGAAGAGCCAGACGCGTACCTCTCCGGACTTCATGCGGATAAGGCATTCCCTCTGGTGAACGCTTCCCTGTTCCTTCATCAGCCTCACGATTTCCGCCCGCTTCTCCGGGTTCACCCAGAGCCCCAGCTCGGATGATTTCTTGCCGATCACCTCATCGCGCCGGTAGCCGGTGAGGCGGGAAAAGGTATCATTGGCTTCAATAATGGTACCGTCTTCAATGCGGGAAATGACAAAGGCATTCGGGCTGTGGCGGAAGGCTTTGGCGAATTTGTCTTCCGAAAGGCGTAATGCCTCCTGTGCCTGTCGGAGCTCCGCGAGCTGTCTTTCAAGCCTTTTCTGGCTGCTCCGGCGGATGATCGAGATGACCGTGGCAAAAAAGGTGATGATGAAGAGGAAAGATATTGCGGTCACCGCGGCATTTACCCCGATGAGGTCGCTTGCGATAAGCCAGATAATAAAGACAAGGTAGAGCACCCCTACGATGGCGGTCTGCCACATCTTCATCAGTAGGGTTGCCATGATCAGCGGGATAGAAAGCCACATGAGCTCGGTGGCGGGGTCTATCATTGGCTGGCGCGAGAGACAGAAGGCAAACGGTGGTGCCAGCGGGACGAGGGTGGCGATGGCAAATGCCGCGCGGTAGTGCCGGGTACGGCTTATCCCATAAGCGAAGAAAAAGGCAAGCGAGGCTACCAGCAACGGGAGCCAGACGTTGCTCCCCGTGCTTCTGAGCGCAAGGGCACGGATGAAGGTGACCAGGCCCATGAGCAGGAGATAGATGGCAAGCAGCAGGGCGGTTGTCTGCTGGTCGGGGGGGATTTTCCCCGATGGAGCCACCATCACGCGGGCAAGGCTCTCCCCCGCACGGAAGCACCTGTCTCTCCAGCGCCTGAAGCGGGCTGCCCATCGGCTCATGGTCTTTCTCCTGAACGGGTTACCCTTCCTGTCCGTTGCCCCCTGTATTGGGAACCGTAACATCCTGAAGCTATACGGAAGGTGGCTGGTCTTCCACGGGTTAAGGTGCCTGGCTTACCTCGCCGCTGGTGGTGCAGGTGTACTTGTATTTGGTTTTTGCTGACCTCAGATAGTTGGGATAGAGCGGGTGGGTCGTATCGGGAAACTTGGTCATGTCATCGGTGGCGGTGGTCACTTGGGTTACCGAATTGAGTTTTTCTTTTGCCATCATGGTGTCCATGGCGGTCTGGACGATGGTGAGCTCGGCGGCCTTCGCCTCGGTCTCCCCCTGGCCGAAAAGCCCGGTGACGTTGGGCAGCACCACGGCGGCAAGCACGCCGATGATGGCAATCACGATAAGGAGTTCCACAAGGGTGAAGCCCTTCTGGTGGGAGT
This sequence comes from Dehalococcoidales bacterium, assembly GCA_026416775.1. Lineage (GTDB taxonomy): Bacteria > Chloroflexota > Dehalococcoidia > Dehalococcoidales > RBG-16-60-22 > JAOAEN01. The sequence continues at coordinate 1,984 of JAOAEN010000026.1, read as the reverse complement.
GAAGTCTTTTCAGCACTTTGTCCATCTTTTACCTCCTTATGTTTTGCTTTTGAGTGTATTTTGTCATTGATAAGATGACAAGTCAATACCTTGTGGAAATTTCTTTGCTGTTTCTTCGGGGGAAAGTGCGGGGTCGCGGGGCAACTCCGGCACCCTTGCGTGGTGTCTAGGAGCTGTAACCGTACCTGCCGGTAACGTAGGGGTTTTCGTGGCGCTCCGCACCGATGGTTGTCTCCTTGCCGTGACCTGGGTGCACCACCGTCTCATCGGGCAGGGCCATCAGTCTCGTCTGGATGCTGGAAAGGAGCTGGCGGCGGGAGCTTCCCGGCATGAGGGTGGTGCCGATCCCGCGGCGGAAGAGCGTATCGCCAGTGAAAATGCGGTTGTCCTCAAGGATGCAGATACTGCCCGGCGTATGCCCCGGGGTATGGATGATGGTGAAGCTCACCCCGCCAATGCTAACTGTGTCCCCGTCATGGAGGAGGATGTCCGGGGGACGGGGCATGCGGTAGGAAATACCGAACTGGGAACTGGTGCGCAGGAAGTCGGCATCCGCGGCATGAATGGCAACTTCCGCGCCCGTCCTGTCCTGGATATCACGTAGCGCAGCGATGTGGTCGGAGTGCCCGTGGGTGAGGATGATGGTGCTGATTTTCAAGTTGTCCTGCTTAATTACCCGGTAGATCTCATCGGCATTGCCCCCGGGGTCGATGACGATGCCATCGCCAGCGGGAGTGCCGATGACGTAGCAGTTGGCGGAAAGGGCTCCCACGACAAGCCGCCTGATGAAAAGACTGTTTTCCATTCCCAATAAAATTATCGGGGCGGGAAATAGCCCGTGTCAACGTGACTTCTCCGCGATGCGGTTGTATAATGGGCGTGGCAAGAATGCCTGGAGGTTGGTAAATTGGCCGGGAAGTATGAAAGGTATTTTTTGAAGGTTGATCCGCCGCCTTATCCCTTCATCATGGGCCCCATCATCCGCCGCTGGGACAGCCGTACCGTCCCCGGCAGCAATTTCTACTTTATCCACTGGGTGCTCCCCCATGAGGAGCCGCGGATGAAGATCGGGCATCCGCCCCATGCCCATGCCGAGGCGGAGCTCCTCATCCATCTGGGTACCGACCCGAACAACCCGAAAGACCTCGGTGCGGAAGTGGAAATCTGCATGGGGCCGGAGCTTGAGAAATACGTGATCACCGAAACGACCGTCATCTTCATCCCGCCGAACTTCATCCACGGGCCGTGGAACCCGAGGCGTACGACCCGTCCCTGGATCTTTATTGAAATCAATCAGGGGCTCAGGCACACGGAGAAGTTCTTCCCCCAGCTTCTGAGCAGGGAAGAGCGTGCCAGACTCGACTGGAATTTCTGGCACGACGAGAATATGAGCGAAGGCTACAGCAACATGCCCCGCTACCTGGGCAAAATCAAGGACCGCTAGACGCAGCCCGTCGGCTTGGGGATACCCGCCCACTTGCAGGCGGAATGTGCCGGCCCGTTGGGGAAAAGGTCGTAGATCTTCTTGAGGGAAAAACCCGTCTCTTTGGTGAGGCGGCGTACCATCGGGCAGATACCGTTCTTGTGGTAGTAGTCCCGCAGGTAGTTGATCACCGTCCAGTGGTCGGGCGTAAGCTCGCTTATCCCTTCCCTGAGGGCATATGCCCGTGCGAGGTCTGCGTTCCATTTTTCAGGTTCCTGCAGGAACCCATGCTCATCCACCTCGTAGCTGTTTCCGGCAAGCTCCATCTTCGGCATGGTGCTACCTCTCGCTGATCATTGTGGTTATCTGCCTGTAGTATAACCTAATCGCCCCAGTTGATAAAGGGCTTTCTTACGGTGACCATCGCGTTCACGATGAGTTCAGCAAGGCCGCCGCAGAAAATACCCGATTTTTCCTTCGCCCCGTAGTAGCTGATGAGGTCGCGGAGCTGCAGCCTGCAGTTGAGGCACGGGGCGCAGACGTATTTTCTCACTTCCGGAG
>JAOAEN010000270.1 GCA_026416775.1 Dehalococcoidales bacterium | reverse complement strand
AATCAAGGACGTTCTCAGGCTCAAGCCCGAGCGCCTCAAGCTCATCCCTTGCCTGATAAACTCCGCCGTGGCTTACCGGTTTCAGCCGGCTGATGCTCCGTTTAGGGCGCAAGGACAAGATACACACCTCCTGCACCGAGGCACAGTACGACCCAGATACCCACGGCAGGCCAGAAAATCCCCAGCGCTTCGCCGATGGTCCGGGTGCAGGGGGGTGGGAATGTCCCCCCCAGCACGTAATGCCCGACTTTTTCCAGCCGCACCCCGAGTGCTCCGGCCATGGCGGACATCGGCCAGCCGGCATTGGGGCTTTCCGTGCGCCGGTGCTCGCTGAGCGCGAGTCTCATGGCATAACGCCCGCGCTTCTTCAGGGCAGCCGCGAGGATGATGAGCAGTGCCGCTATTCTGGACGGTATGTAGTTCAGTACGTCGTCAAGCCTTGCCGCGAACTTTCCCAGGTACTCGTATTTCCCGTGGTAGCCGACCATCGCGTCCAGCGTGTTCACCGCCCGGTAGGCGAAGGCGGCCGGTAGCCCGCCGATGAGGAAATAGAAAAGCGGCGCCACGATGCTGTCCCCGATGTTCTCGGCAACCGATTCCACGGCTGCCGAGGCAAGGAGCGGCGGTGGGAGGTTCTCCGTGTTCCGGCTGACGAGCGCCCGTAGCTCGTAGCTGGTCCTGTCCATCTCTTCCTTCTCAAGGGAATTTCTCGTCCTTACCGCGGCATCCCTCAGCCCGCGGATGGAGAATGTCGTCTTGAGGAGGACTGCCCCGACAAGGACATATACGATGGTGCTTGCCGTAGATAGATAACGCATGAGGAAGTAGACCGGTGCGGTGAAGACCGCGATCACCAGGAGCGTCATCAGAACGCCGTAGCCGAGCTGGGCTGCTGCGGGCATCTTGTGCCCCGGCCCTTCCAGCGCGCCGGCAAGCCTGCCCATCCATGCCACGGGGTGGATGGCGTTGGGTGGTTCACCGAAGGCGATGTCGAGGGCGACGGCAATGGCGATGCAGAGAATTGGCTCCATTGCTATCCCGCCCTTTCGTTTCTGCCGTTGCGGTGCGTCCCGAGGAGCACCGTGGGAAGCCCGTTCACGGGGTGGGGGTAGACGCAGTTTTCTGCCCCGTAGACCTCTTTCATGTTTTCTTCGGTAATGACCTCAGCCGGCGTGCCCTGGGCGTGGATGCGTCTCTGGTTGATGAGGATGAGACGGTCGCAGTACTGGGCGGCAAGGTTGAGGTCGTGGATGGCGGCAAGCACGCTGAGCTGGTTCTCCCGGCAGAGCCTGCGGATGAGGTCAAGGATTTCCACCTGCCGACCGATGTCCAGGTTTGCCGTCGGTTCATCCAGCAGGACTGCCTTGGATTCCTGGGTGAGCACTCGGGCAATGAGGATGCACTGGATTTCGCCACCGGAAAGCTCATTGATCTGGCGGCTGGCAAGCTGGCTTGTCCGTGTCATTTCCATCGCCCGCCAGGCGATCTCGCGGTCACGGCGGCTTTCTGTCTGGAAAAGCCCGAGGTGAGGGTTGCGTCCCATAAGCACGATCTCAAATG
>JAOAEN010000269.1 GCA_026416775.1 Dehalococcoidales bacterium | reverse complement strand
GATATACGCGGAAAGTCAGCTCGGCAAGGGGGCAACTTTCTTTGTAGAATTACCCATCGGTAAATAGCCGGGACAGGAGGCTTACCATGGTGGAGAAAAAGGCTGCAAAGAAAAAAATGATCCTTGTTGTTGAGGACGAGGTCACCATCGCCGATATCTGCCGCCGCGTCCTCGAAGCCAGCGACTTCATCGTGGAGATTGCCCATGATGGTGAAAAGGCCCGTCAGGCAGTCCAGAAGCGCAAGCACAACCTTTACGACCTCTACATCATCGACCTGCGGCTGCCGGTATCCAACGGCATGGACTTCTACCAGTGGCTGGCCAGCACGCATCCCGAAAGTGCCAGGCGGGTCATCTTCACGTCCGGCTCAGCCCCCACCGACAGCTCCGGAAACCCCATTCCAATGGGGGATAACATCATCCTTTTCAAACCATTTTCCATTGATGAACTGAAAACAGCCGTCAGGGAAACACTGCGTCGTCTCGGGGAATAGCGGATGGGGAAGATTCTCATTGTTGACGATGAACTCATCGTGCGCAGGGCGCTTGTCAGGTTATTAGCCAGAGAAGGACATCAATGTGAAGAGGCAAGCAACGGTGAAGAGGCTCTGGAGAAGCTCGCCAGGGAGCCGGCAGACCTCGTGATCCTGGATATCAGGATGCCGGGAAAATCAGGGTTTGAGATCCTGCCCCTCGTGAGGGCACGCTGCCCGGATACCGCCGTCGTCATGGCAACCGCCGTTGCCGATGCCGAGTCAGCCATCCAGTGCCTCAAGCAGGGTGCTTACGACTACTTTATCAAGCCACTGAACTTTGAGGAAGTCGCCATCGGGGTGGAACGTGCCCTTGAGAAAAGAAGGCTTGAGCTTGAAAACCGGGCTTACCAGCACCATCTTGAAGAGCTCGTTGCCGAGAGGACGGAGGACCTGCGAAAGGCTTTAATAAGGCTGAAGCAGGCCTCACTTGACACCATCCACCGTCTGGCAAGGGCGGCCGAGTACAAAGACCGGGATATTGGCCCCCACATCAAGCGCATCGGGCAGTACTGCGCCATCATCGCTAACCGGCTCAGGCTGAGCCGGGAGGAGATTGAGAATATCGGCTACGCCGCTCCCCTGCACGACATCGGCAAGATCGGCATCCCCGATAGAATTCTGATGAAAAGCGGCAAACTTGACCCCCACGAGCAGGAAATCATGAAAAGCCACACCATCATCGGTGCCGAGCTGCTCAAGGGTTCCGATGTTGAGTTCATCCAGATGGCGGAGACCATCGCCCTGACCCATCACGAAAGATGGGACGGTTCCGGCTATCCTGCCGGGCTCAAGGGGGGGAAAATACCCCTTTACGGCAGGATTGTGGCGGTAGCTGATGCTTTTGATGCCATGGCTTCAGAAAGGCACTACAAGCCCGCCCTCCCGCTGGAGCAGGTATTCCACCAGATGGAAGAAGGCAAGGGGACGCAGTTTGACCCTGATATCGTTGATGCGTTTATTTCCGCAAGAGAGAAAGTCATAGAAATCTGGGAACGGAGCAGCCCCCAGCAAGAGCCGTAACGGCGGAGTACCCCTACCCCATACCC
>JAOAEN010000268.1 GCA_026416775.1 Dehalococcoidales bacterium | reverse complement strand
CAGGGGTGAGGCAAGCACCGATAGCCGAAGACAATCAGGCCCAGTCCTCGGGTGGATGGAAAACGCCTCTGTTTCCCTCCTTCGCTGGGGGGTAAAAGTCGTGAAGTTTGCGTAGAAGGCCAACCCGCCGGAGCAGAGAGGGGTTTTCCGAGGATGCTTGACATCCCTAGATACTTAAGATATCATCCCAAGAAAGCTTTCGTACGAAAGGCGGGGAAAAGCGATGCGTGCGGTTGCGGTCTTTGCCATCATCCTGGGGCTGGCGACGCTTGTCTTTGGCGCCCTGCTCACGGCGCAGGCAAGACAGGCAAGGCAGGCGGTGATCAGCTCCCTCAAGCCTCCGGTGACCCTGGAGAACCTCAGGAGCTCTTATGAGGAGCTTGACCGCAAGGTAAGAGAGACGTCACCGTCCCATCCGGAATACTCCGATTACTTCGCCGAGCGCACCTGGCTCGGTCTGGCGCAGGCCAACCTCAGCGCCGCCAAGATGGTAAACACCTCGGGCATCGTTGACATCCTCATCGGGCTGGGGATCATGGCGAGCGGGTTTGCCATCCTCAGGAAGATAAGCGAGGATATTTATTGAAAACTTGAACCGATTCTGTTTCAGTAAAGGAGAGCATGAAATATCAGGAATGCGAAGTGGTGATCAGGCTCATCGGCAACCGCGCTCCCTGCCATGCGGGGCACAAGATCGGTGAGGAATGGGTCTTTGACTACATGACCCCCGGGGGGTTCTGCAGCCTCGCCTACAATGCCATTTATCCCTTCGCCCTGACGCTGCGCATGGGCGGGACCTTCCCTTGGCAGAAAGACCCGGATGTCGTCTACGCCTCCTGCCCGGACCCCGAGGTGGGCAACGTTTTTGAGATCAGGCGAAGGCGCAGAGCCCCGAAGCCAAACCCGTGACCCACATCAGAGAGGAATAACCGTCCATGACCAGAATAATCGCGGTGGTTCTCATCGGGATACTCATCGCTCTTGCCGCAGGTACTGCCGGCTGCACCACCGTGGTCAGCGGCTCGGGTGAAACCGCCACCTGGGAAATGGCTTACACCGCCTTTAACCGTCTGGAAATCAGCTCCGGCTTTGAGGTAACGCTCACCCGCACCGATAGCCATGCCGTCAGCATCACCGTTGACAAGAACCTCTACGAACACCTGAAGATCGCCCAGCGCGGTGATACCCTTTACCTCGGCCTGAAGCCGGGGCGCATCTATGAAGATGCGGTGCGCCGCGCAAGTATCAGTCTGCCCGAGCTGCGCCGCCTTGAAGTCTCCGGGGGCTCTTCCGTCACCCTCTCCGGGTTTTCCGTCGGTTACCCCGTTGACTTTATCGTCTCCGGCTCAAGCAAGCTGGACTTCGGGCAGACCGCAGTAAGCAACACGACCATCAACATTTCCGGTGCAAGCACGGCCTACGGCAACCTTCAGGCAACAAAGGTGGGGCTTGACATCTCCGGCAAAAGCTCACTCCGTCTGACCGGCAAAGCGGAGAGCATGACGCTCGTGGTCTCCGGGGTTTCCTCGGCAGACCTCGCCAACTTTGCCACCGTCACTGCGAGCGTGGACCTGAGCAGCATAAGCCAA
>JAOAEN010000267.1 GCA_026416775.1 Dehalococcoidales bacterium | reverse complement strand
GTACCGTGCGTCTGACGGGAGACATTATCGTCCACGAGGGAAGGCTTGCTCAGGGCATACTCAAGGTGGGGGATACCGTGAAAGCGGTCATTGATGAGGAGCGCCGCCGTGATATTGCGCGTAACCACACGGCGACACACCTGCTTCAGGCTGCCCTGAGACAGGTGCTGGGCGCTCACGTCCAGCAGCGGGGCTCGCTGGTTGCACCGGACCGTCTTAGGTTTGACTTTTCTCACCTCACCGCCATGACCGCTGAGGAGATCCGGGCGGTCCAGCGCATCGTCAACGAGAACATCCGCCGCAACCTTGAGGTTCAGGCTGTGGAAATGGAATACCGCAGGGCGCTTGCCGAAGGGGCGGTTGCCCTTTTTGATGAGAAGTACGGTGATGTCGTCCGCGTGCTGCGCATCGGCGAGCCGCCCGTCAGCACCGAGCTCTGCGGCGGCACCCACGTCGGCTTTACCGGTGAGATCGGTTATTTCCACATCGTGAGCGAGAGCAGCATCGGTGCCGGGCTGAGACGTATTGAGGCGGTCACCGGCAGGGTTGCCGAGGAATTCATTTCCGGGCGCCTTGCCGACCTTGCGGAAGTTGCCCTTATCCTTGAGGCAAAGCCGGATGAAATCGTGCCGAAGGCAAGGACGGTGGTTGATGAGCTTGAGAGCAGGCGGCGACGCCTCGCGGAGCTTGAAATGGAGCTTGCACGGGTGCAGGCAAGGTCTCTTGCGCGCCGCAGGGTAAACGGTATCATGCTCGTTGCCGGGCAGCTTCCTCCCGTTGACCCGCAGGTGCTGAGGAGCCTTAGCGACCAGATCCGGGATGAGATCGGTAGCGGGGTGGTGGTGCTGGGTACGGTCTGGGGAGATAGACCCTCCCTCGTCGTGAATGTTTCGTCCGACCTTACCGGCAGGGTGAGCGCCGTTGATATTGCCCGGAGGCTTGCGAAAGTCATCGGCGGTGGCGGCGGGGGCAGGGCTAACTTTGCCCAGGCAGGGGGAAAGGACAGGGAAAAGCTCGGTGAGGCACTGCGTCTTGTCGAAGAATTGATACCGGGGGAAAATTAACATAACGCGCATACTTGGGCTTGATATCGGGGACAGCCGTATCGGTGTGGCGCTCAGCGACCCGCTCGGTATTCTGGCAAGCCCGTTTGCCATCATCAACCGGGATGATGACATGACGGCGGTTGCCAGGATTGCCGAGATTGTCCGCAGCGAAAGTGTCGGACGTGTCATCGTGGGGCTTCCGCTCAACATGGATGGCACGGCAGGAAGCCAGGCGGAAAAGACAAGGGCCTTTGCCGGTGAGCTTGCCCGGATCCTCGGGATTCCGGTTGAGTTCCGCGACGAGCGGCTTTCCACGATCTCGGCGAAGGGGCTGCTGCGGGAGGCGGGGAAAAACAGGCGAGGTACCCGCTATGATGCGGCGGCAGCCGCCATTATCCTGCAGAGCTACCTTGACGAAAATAGCCTGCGTGCCGATCCAATGGCTGACGGGGATCCTTCGCAGGATTGATATCCACCTGCCGGAGCAGGACTGGCTTTAATGTTTTTTACATTTTGCCAGTCTTCTCACTCATCACTCACCGCCTTTATCCTAGGTAACCTGGCCC
>JAOAEN010000266.1 GCA_026416775.1 Dehalococcoidales bacterium | reverse complement strand
TTACAGGACAGGTACCAGGCTGAGAACGGAAAGCATCCTTATCCCGGACTACATTGACCGCGCTGAGATTGAGAAGATTGCCATTTTCATTGCCGGTATTGATAACACCATTCCCTACCGCATCGACGCCTATGTTCCCGTCGGTGATAACCCCTGGCGGCGCCCCACGCCCCAGGAAATGGAAGACGCCGTCCGCGTCGCTCGAAGACACCTGAAGTCCGTTTCCTGTCTTAACGGTGATGAACCGCTGCACTACGGGGTGGTAAGAGTTTTCTGAGATGGCCCAGTTTCAGGTAATGACTGAGCTGCCCAGCGCCTATCTGTCCGGCAGGCGCAGCCGCATCTTGAGCCTCGTCGGGCTGGGTATTACCCTTGTCCTGCTCGTCCTGGTCGCCGCAAGCATCGGTAGCGTTGCCATCCCTCTTTCCACCACCTACGGTATCATCACGGACAGGGTCTTCCCCTTTCTCCACATTTCCCAGACATGGCAGGATACCACGGCAACCATCGTGCTGGACGTGAGGCTGCCCCGTGTGCTGCTCTGCGGGCTTGTCGGGGCGGCGCTGGCAACGGCCGGGGCAACCTATCAGGGGCTTTTCCGCAATCCGCTTGCCGACCCCTACCTCATCGGGGTCGCCCAGGGCGCCTCCCTTGGTGCCATAATCGGTTTCCTGCTTCCCATCGGCTGGGATATCGCCGGGATGGGGGTAATCCCCCTGTTCGCCTTCCTCGGGGCACTTTTTGCCACGGTAACCGTCTACCTCCTCGCACGGGTGGGGAAGACACTCCCCGTGACCACGCTCATCCTTGCCGGGGTGGCACTCGGGGCGCTCCTCGGTTCAATCGTCTCCTACCTCATCATCTCCAGCGGGGAAAAGATGCACGGGATCGTCTTCTGGCTGATGGGGAGCTTTTCCCTAAGCCGGTGGCTTGAGTTCAACATCGCCCTGCCTTACGTGGTGGTGGGGACAGCCATCATCCTCATCTTTGCGCGCCCGCTCAACATCATGCAGCTTGATGAAGAACAGGCACAGCAGCTCGGCGTCAACGTGGAGAGGCTGAAGGTCATCCTCCTTTCTGCCGCCACGCTGATTACCGCGGCAAGCGTGGCATTCGTGGGTACCATCGGTTTCGTGGGCATCATCATCCCCCATGCCGTGAGGCTCGTCTGGGGGGCCGACCACCGCTACCTGCTCCCGCTCGCCATGCTTTCGGGGGCGATTTTCATGATCCTTGCCGACCTTCTGGCACGCACGGTGCTTGCCCCGGCGGAGATCCCCATCGGTGTGATCACGGCCATCTGCGGGGCACCGTTTTTCCTCTACCTGCTGTGGCGCCGCAAGAAAGCGATTTTCTAGGTGTACCATGATTGAGCTTGAGATGCGCGATGTCACGCTGGGCTACGGGCATCACCCGGTCATGGAAAGGGTGTCCTTCAGGGTATCACCCGGGGAATTTGTCGGGCTGATCGGACCGAACGGCTCGGGCAAGTCCACCCTGCTGCTCGCGCTGCTCGGCCTGGTGCCCGCCGTCCGGGGAGAGGTGCGGATCAACGGGTCCCCGGTGACCCCGTCCCGCCCCCCGATCGGCACGGGCGTGGTGCTCTCCTGGCC
>JAOAEN010000265.1 GCA_026416775.1 Dehalococcoidales bacterium | reverse complement strand
GATGTGTATAAGAGACAGGCGGAGGTCTGCTCAAGAATTGTTTGCCAAGGTCATCGTGAACCCGGTTGCCGGCGCTGGTCGCACCGCGCGTCGGTGGCCCGAGATCATGGGGCTTTTCAGGGGGCTGGGGCTGCGTTTTGAGTACGATCTTACCGAAGCCCCGGGCCATGCCATTGAGCTGGCAAAAGAGGCCGGTGCCAACGGCTATGACATGGTGGTTTCGGTGGGCGGGGACGGCACCGTCCACGAGGTGGTGAACGGGCTTTACGCCTCAGGAAATCTGAAGCGGGCGCTGCTCGGCATCATCTGCACCGGCACCGGGAGCGATTACATCCGCACCATCGGCATCCCCCGCAGGCCCGAAGAGGCGATGCGCCGTCTGCTCGGGATGAAGAAGCTAACGGTTGACCTCGGCATGGTGGAATACGTGGCAAACGGAAGTCCTAAGAAGCGGCTCTTTGTGAACTTTGCGGGCATTGGCTTTGACGCGGAGATTGTCCGCCGCACCACGCTGAAATACAAATCACTGGGCAGCCTTCCTTCCTATCTCCTCGGCGTGCTCACCACCCTTGTAACCTACCGCAATCAAGAGGTGGCCATCCGCCTTGACGGGGAAGTGCACAGGAAGCGGGTCTGCACGGTCATCATGAACAACGGCAGGTACGGTGGCGGTGGCATGTTTACCGCACCGGATGCTGACCTCACCGACGGCTGGTTTGATGTTCTCACCGTGGGGGATTTAAGCAAGCCGGACCTGCTCTGCTCGCTCCCGCGCATTTATAAGGGCACCCACCTTACCCACCCAAAGGTGAACATGAAAAGGGCAAAAGAGGCGGAGGTCACCGCGGTGGGCAACCGCCGCATCTTTGTCCAGGCGGATGGCGAGCTGCTCGGGGAGCTTCCGGCACGCTTCTGTATTCTACCGTCCGCCCTCAACGTGCTCGTTTAGCGGGTGCACCCAGGAAAATGAGGACATATCTATCACGGATAATGAGGACATATCTATCACGGATGTGGAATGGCCTTCAGTCCGTTTCCGGGCGCAGGATGAAGATACTCCTCGCGCTGCTCGTGTTTCTCGTCCTTCTGGACGGCGTGCTGACGGAACTGCTGCTCCGGTACGGCAAGGCAGAAGAGGCAAACCCGCTTCTTCAGCCGCTGGTGGGGAACATCGGGTTCATGGTGGTGAAGGCGGTGGGAGCACTTCTCTGCGCCCTCATCCTATGGGACGTTTTCCGCCGTTTTCCGAAAGTGGCTTCCGTTGTGTCCATGCTCGCGGTGGCGGGGTACGGGATTATCGTGCTCTGGAACTTCAGCCTGCTTCTTCTAGCATGAGCTCGCTGGCTTCAATGTCGCTCAGCCTTCTCCAGAGAGGGAGTTCTTCGGGGACCCTTTCCACAAACTCTATCTCGCGCGGGAGTTTGTAATCGGCAAGGCGGCTCTGGCAGTACTGGCGGATTTCCTGGGCGGTAATGTTCTTCCCCGGCTTTAGCTGCACAAAGGCTTTCACGGTCTCCCCGCGCACAAGGTCGGTAACGCCGCCTACCCTGACAGCCGCAATACCGGGATGAGATGCCAGCACCTTCTCGATATCGGAGGGAAAGACGTTCTGCCCTTTGAGGA
>JAOAEN010000264.1 GCA_026416775.1 Dehalococcoidales bacterium | reverse complement strand
AGACAGGTTTTACGCAAGACCGATGGGTTGACCGCCGAGGAAATGAATGAGTTAAGAGGGCATCCGAAGGTCGGGGCAAATCTGGTGGGCAAGATTCCAGAGCTGGCCGGCTGTGCCAAGGGCATCCTGCATCACCATGAGCACTACGATGGCGGCGGTTACCCCGATGGGTTGAAGGGTGAGAAAATACCGCTTGAAGCCCGCATTATTGCGGTTGCCGATGCCTTTGTCAATATGACAGAGAGGCACGGCATGACACCGAAAGAGGCCATTGATGAGCTGAAAAGGCGTGCCGGTAAGGAGTTTGACCCCAATCTGGTGGAACAGTTCGTTACGAACTACTCGGTGAGTACCAGCAGCACCCGTAAAGAGAAGAAAGATACCCAATCTGCCTGATTCCTATCACCCGGAGGTGTGGGATGAACAACAAGAACAACAGGATACAGGTGTTTGTCATCAGTCAGCAGCCAATTTTCCTGCGGGCAATCGAGCAGGTATTCGTTGAGGTTGACGATATCGTCATCATCGGCACCTCCAGCGTTAACAGCGATGTCCTCAGGGCAATTGATAATCTGCCTCCCGATGTGGCTTTGGTGGATCTGGACGGGCCGTCAGACATGGCGCTGGACCTCGCCCGCAAGATAAGGCAGCGCTCGCCCAACATCGGCGTGGTGGTGCTCACCTCCAACCCCGATGACAATCAGCTTTTCCTTGCCCTCAAGGCGCAGGCGGTGGCGTACCTGAGCAAGGAAGTTACCCCGGAACAACTGGTTGAGATTGTCCGGCGCGTTTACCGTGGGGAACACCCGATAAACGAAGCCCTGACCACACGTCCCAAGGTGGCCGAACAGGTGCTGCGCCAGTTCCAGGAACTTTCGGCGAAAAGCGAGGCAGAGGCAATCATGTCGCCGCTCACGCCACGGGAGATTGAAATCCTGCAGTTCATCGGTCAGGGGTACCTCAACAAGCAGATTGCGGCGGAGCTGGGCATCAGCGAGCAGACAATCAAGAACCATGTGACCTCCATCCTCAGGAAGCTCAATGCCAATGCTCGTACCGAAGCGGTGGTGGTTGCCATCAAGCAGGGGCTGATCAAGATAACGTAACAGTTTTCCGTTACGGTCTTTGAGTCCACCACGGGCGGTATGCCATAATAGACTGGTGGATGCAATTGACTTTCCTTCCGTCGTCATTATTGCCCTTGCCCTTTCGGCGGACTGCTTTGCGGTTGCCATCAGCACCGGTGTTTCCCGGAAGATATCCCCCGGTTTGCTGCGCCTGCCGCTGCTTTTCGGAATTTTCCAGTCCCTGATGACGGCCGCTGGCTGGGCGGCGGGAAAGACCATCGTGGAGCTTATTTCAGGCTATGACCACTGGGTTGCCTTCGGGTTGCTTGCAGCTATCGGGGGGAAAATGGTCTGGGAATCGCTGCGCTCCGGGGAAAAAGAGCCGAAAAACCTTGCAAGCTGGCTTATCCTCATTACCCTCTCGCTTGCCACGAGCATTGACGCCCTTGCCGTGGGCTTAAGCTTCGCTTTCCTCAGGGTGAATATCGTCCTTGCGGTCATCACCATAGGTCTTACGGCTTTTCTCATCACCCTCCTCGGCATACCCATCGGGCGCAAGGTAGGCT
>JAOAEN010000263.1 GCA_026416775.1 Dehalococcoidales bacterium | reverse complement strand
GTGCGGAACTGAATACGGAAGCGGGGGGTCCCGAGCGCGAGCGAGGGACTAACTGGAGAGCAATTCGGTGTAAGTCCGAAGCGGCCGCGCCGCTGTGATTGGCCCGCCCAGGGGGTCATGAGCCAGAACGCCAGCCTCCGGTAAACCTACAGACTCCGCGGGGGGTCGTGGGGTTTTTTGCTTGCTTTCGCTCAATTAAATTTCAGGGGGACAAGATGGGATCATTCAAACCGTGGTTCATCCTGCTGGCCATTTTCTGCACTGCCACCCTTGTTGCCTGCACCGCGGCACCGGCACCAACGGCAGGTGCCGTTATCGACCAGCTTGGAAGGACGGTAAACATCAAAGCCACAAAGCCAGAACGCATCGTTTCCCTTGCCCCAAGCAATACGGAAATACTCTTTGCCCTCGGGCTGGGGGAGCGCGTTGTCGGGGTTACCGAATACTGCACCTATCCGCCCGAGGCGCAGGCAAAACCAAAGGTTGGCGGTTTCAGCACGCCGAATATTGAGCAGATCATCAATCTGAACCCCGACCTCATCCTTGCCGCAAATATCCATAAAGCGCAGGTGATACCGCAGCTCGAGGCAAGGGGACTTACCGTGGTCGCCTTAAGCCCCGATACGGTTGACGAGGTCCTTGAGGCCATCACGCTGGTGGGAAAGGTCACCGGGGCCACCAAGGAAGCCGAAAAGCTGGTAAATGATATGCAGGCACGCATCAGGAAGGTCACCGAGAAGACAGCGGGGCTTTCTCCCGAGCAGAAGCGGCGTGTGCTGGAAATTGTCTGGCATGACCCGCTCATGGCGGCAGGTGCAGGGACACTCCATGATGAACTCATCACCATGGCGGGCGGGATCAACATTGCCCGCGAGCTTTCCGGCTATGCCACCATCAGCCTGGAGACGGTAATTGCCGCCAACCCCGAGGTGATGATTGCCGATATCGGCATGGGCGAAGGCGAAGACCTCCCACTTCAGTTCCTCCTCACCGAGCCGCGCCTTGCCACCACGGATGCCCGCATCAACAGCCGGGTTTACGCGATAGACGTGGAGATGGTGAGCCATCCCGGCCCAAGAACGGCGGACGCTTTAGAGAAGCTTGCCGGGCTGATACACCCCGAGCTTTTCGGACAGTAGCATGGACATCTACCACATCACCTATGCCCCGGAGGCAGGAAGCGTTCAGCTCCACTTCTGGGGGTGCAACATCAACTGTCGTGCCTGCCTTCTCAGGCGCGAGATCTACGACTGCCATCTTGCGGAGACAAAGGACAGGCTCAAGGAAACGCCGCAAACGGCAGAGCAACGGCCCGAGGCTTTCCTTGATTTGGAACAGGTCATGGGAATGCTCGGCAGCCTGGAGAGGGTGCGCGAGGTGATCCTGATGGGAGCAGAGCCTTCACTTGACCCCGAGCTACCCCTCCTCACCGCCCGGCTGCATCAGGTCTTTGGCTGCAGGAACATCCTCCTCACCAACGGCTTTTCCCTGCCCGACCTGACACACATTGACGAGGTGGTCTTCAGCATCAAGGCCTTCACGGACAGCCTGCACCGCGACTACACCGGATTTTCCAACAGGAAGGCGCTGGCAAATTTCCTCCGCCTTTACAGGACGGGTACCAGGCTGAGAA
>JAOAEN010000262.1 GCA_026416775.1 Dehalococcoidales bacterium | reverse complement strand
ATGTGGTATATTCGGCGGCATGCGGTGGCATCTTGGCAAGACGGTCAAGCTCCTGTTCCGCTTCCTTCTTTGCTTCGGGCGGAAGGTTGGCTTCTTCGACCTTTTTCTTGAGCTCGTTAATCTCCATAGTGTGTTCGTCGGTCTCGCCGAGCTCCCTCTGGATAGCTTTGAGCTGCTCCCTCAGGAAAAACTCACGCTGTGCCTTGTCCATGACGGACTGCGCCTGTGACTGGATTCGGGAGCGCAGTTCCAGTATCTCCAGTTCGCGGTTGACGAGGGCCATGAGCTTTTCCAGCCGCACTCTGACGTCTTCGGCTTCAAGTATTTCCTGCCGTTCCTGCGGGTTGAGGTTGATATGCGCGGCGACGAAATCGGCAAGGCTGCCGGGCTCGGGCATGTTCATGGCGGCAATGGCAAGCTCATTGGGCAGGTTCGGGGCAGAGGCCACGATCTTCTGGAAGGCAGAAAGGACATTCTGGCGCAGTGCTTCAAGCTCGGGGGTCTTCTCCACCTTTTCTACAATGCGTCCCACCCTTGCCCTGAGGTATGGCTCGGTCTGGACGAAGTCAATGATGCCGATACGGCAGATGCCCTGAATGAAGACGCGTACCGAGCCATCGGGCATCTTGAGCATGCGTAGAATGACCGCGGCAGTGCCGACCCGGTAGAGGTTGCCGGGCGGGCTCGATGTGGAATCCGGCCGCTGGGCAAAAAGCCCGACGATCTTGTTGGTGGTGGCGGCCTCGTCCACCAGCCTGATGATGTTTTCCTCGGTAATCGCCATCGGGACGATCATGGAAGGGTAGATGACGTCATTACCGGGAATAACGGGGATTATCTCCGGAATGGTGAGCTCGGAAATCCTCGGCTCCATCGGTTGTTCTATCTTCATAACTGCCTCCCCTGTTGCGTCGCCTACTTCATCACCTTTATCCCGACGCGGACGGTACGTTCTTTCCTCATCTTGGGAAGGATGATCTCAAGCAGCCCGTTTTCGTAGGCGGCGCGGGCATTTTCGGCATCCACGGTCTGGGGCAGGACGATGCTGCGCTCAAAACGACCGCTGGCAATCTCCATTTGGTGGTAGACGGCTGTCTTACCACCCTTGATGTCCTTATTGCGCTCGCCGCGGATGGTGAAGGTGTTGCGGTCAACGGTTATCTGGATGTCGTGTTCCCTGACCCCCGCAAGCTCCACCGTGATCACGAAATCATCATCAGTCTCGTAAACATCAATGGCAGGTTCCCAGAAGGTAGGGGAGAACCTGACCATCGGCGGTTTGGCGGCGGCGAGGTGGTCAAGCAGCCGCCCCATTTCCTGACGCATCACGTTCACATCGTCTATCCACTCGTGGCGGAACTGGATCATCATGGTTTCCTCCTTCGGTCTGATGCCCTCTGTCCAGATACCTCCGCAAAACGCAAAAGCCGGCTCCGGGCGGGCCGGAGGGGCGTTTTTCAAAGCGCTTTTACTTCTTGTTTGTCTCACCGGCTGCCTTTGTCTTTACCTTGATCTGCTTGGGTTTGACCTCCTCGGCTTTGGGCAGGGTGATAGTGAGGATACCGTTCTCAAAGGCAGCCTCAGCCTTATCCGCCCTGACTGGCACCGGGATGGTCACCGAGCGGCTGAAGGCTCCGTAGCGGTGCTC
>JAOAEN010000261.1 GCA_026416775.1 Dehalococcoidales bacterium | reverse complement strand
AAGAAGGGCTATGCGGTCACCGTCTTTGAGGCGGCACCTGTTGCCGGTGGTATGATGGCGCTCGGCGTGCCGGAGCACCGCCTGCCGCGCAAGGTCGTCGAGTGGGAAATTGAAACCCTGAAGAAGATGGGCATTGAGATCAAGACCAACAGCCCGGTGGCTGACCCTGAAGACCTCAAGAAGAAGGGCTACGATGCCGTCTTCGTCGCCGTCGGCGCGCAGTCAAGCGCCAAGCTCAACGTCCCCGGTGAGGATGCCGCGGGCGTCATCCCCGCCCTTGCCTTCCTGAAGGACCTCAACCTCGGCAAGAAACCGGCCGTCGGCAAGAAGGTCGTGGTCATCGGCGGCGGCAGCGTCGCCATGGATGCCGCCACCTCCGCCCTGCGCCTCGGTGCCGAGAGCGTCCAGGTGGTCTGCCTTGAGGGCAGCTACGAAGAGATGCCCGCCCAGAAGGACGAGATCCAGCAGGCGATTGAGGAAGGCATCACCATTGACATGGGCTGGGGTCCCAAGGAAATCCTTACCAGCGCCGGCAAGGTCAAGGGGCTGGAACTCAAGTGCTGTGTCCAGTGCTACGATAAGTCCGGCAAGTTCGCTCCGATCTATGACGAGAAGAAGACCAAGAAGATCGACGCTGATACGGTCATCGTCGCTATCGGTCAGCGTGTTGACCTCTCCTTCATGAAGGACAGCAAGGTAAAGTCCACCAAGAGAGGCACCATCGATGCCGATAGCCGCAGCCTGATGACCAACGTTGCCGGTATCTTCGCCGGTGGCGATGCCGTGCGCGGGCAGGGCCTCATGATTGAAGCCATGGCTGACGGCAAGAAGGCTGCCATCGCGATTGACTGCTACCTGCGCGGCGTGGAGCTCCCGCCGCCACCGCCTGAGGCACCCCTTGCCGATATCAAAGACCCGGCCTTCCAGTTCCACCTCCGCGAGTATGTCAAGGAGGTACGCGAGAAGGAAGAGGTCACGCCGGCAGCCAAGCGGAAGACCAGCTTCAAGGAAGTCAACCTCGGCTTCAAGGACAAGGAGACCTGCGTCAGAGAAGCCAGGCGCTGCCTTACCTGCCGGTGCACCGCAGTGCGGTACTAAACCGGTACCGGACAAGTCACGGGGCGGGGAGGGCGGACGGAATGTCTTCCCTCCCCGTTCCTTTTGGTAGTGTATAAGAACCCCTTTACAAAAAGGGGGCATTCATTCTTTAATAAAGAGGAACCCCTGTTCTCTGAGGAGAAGGCTTCCCCCGATAACCCGAACCCCCCTCATGAGACGCCTGATACCACCAAGACAGAAGGAGGATTCTTATGGCAACGGACTGGCGAGAGGCTGTCTCTTATACACATCT
>JAOAEN010000260.1 GCA_026416775.1 Dehalococcoidales bacterium | reverse complement strand
TGGCAGCACGCCTGGGCGAAATAGAAAACGTCCTGCTCTGCCTGCGTACCCCGGGACGCGACTTCGGCTGGTATGACCCGGTATTTGAGATGTCATTCAAGATTGAAGTCGGCTTCCCCCTGCCCATCGTGCGCCAGATCATCGCCGAAAGACGCTGTGATATTGCCATCGGCGGGCTGGGCTTCATCTTCCACGAGGACTGGAGGGGCCCGGCAGACGTCGTCATGGTGGAGGTCTCTCCACCCGATGACCA
>JAOAEN010000025.1:3709-10136 GCA_026416775.1 Dehalococcoidales bacterium | reverse complement strand
GGCTTCTACCAGTATCCGGAGACATCAAGCATTGTTCATATATTGCCTGCAGTCACATCCCATGTTAAAATGAGTAGCCATTTTTCGTGTTTGGACAAGAAGCAAAAGGGGGCGGGATATGCGGTATACGGACGAGGATAAGAAGTTCATTGCGCACGCACGGCAGCAAGAGGTGTATGGAGAAGATTTCCTCGGGAATAAATACATCAAGGGATACCGCTGCAAAAAATGCCGACGGGTCTTTCCGCTTGACCACATGGAGGTGGACCATATTCGTCCGAAGTCGCGCGGGGGTTCATCTCGACCCGCTAATCTCCAGCTCCTTTGCGTGTCATGCAACAGAAAGAAAGGGAGTAAACTTGAAGGGAAAGCCTCGAAAACGTCCTCGACCAGGAAGAGGGTAAGAAGGGTAAAAAGCGCAAGAAAGAAAGCCTAGTGTAATTTCGCCGATTTCGGATTGATTTGACCGCCTCCTAGGTTTACTTGGCTGCTGGCTAGAAGTGGTCGCCACCGCATCAGAAATAACAGGGGGCAGAAGATTCCGGCTTTCTTTGCCTCTCCTTCTGCCCCCGCTCTTTTTGCCGTTGACCTTGCTTGGCTAGACCAGCGGCCCGCTTTCGGTGGTGACCGAGTTCGGGTCGATTGCCTTCACGGTCTTCTGCCACCAGATGTGGTAGTTGGAAAGCGCCGGGCCGATTTCCGTCTGGTCACCCATCGTCAGGGCGAAGTAGCGCTCCTTGAAGGCGCGCGCGGTCTGTTCCTTCTGCCACTGCTCCACCGCCTTCTTCGCCTCGGTGTTGGACGGGTCGTACTTGCAGAAGATCTCGGTCTTGCCGAGGTGTCCGTGCTCCACCCCCCAGCCGAAGAATGCCCCGCCGTCGTCCACGATCAGGCCCTTTTCGATGAGCGGTTTCTTGGCTTCGCCGGCGCCGATTGCCCACTTGATGGTGAGGTCGCGCTGCCCCATGATCGGGATGGAGTTGAAGGCACCGCCCGGGCGGAAGGTCTCGCGGATGGAGGCGGAGATGCGGATGCACTGGCAGAGGAGGATGCCCTCAATCTCGGGGTCTTCCACCGTCTTGAGGGACTTGCCGCCCGCCTCGGCAACGATGTTCTCCAGCACCTTCTTCTTGTAGGCAAAGTCATCGGCAGAGTTTCCGGCGATGATGATGAAGAAGCCCGGCCCCTGCACTTCCCTGCTCAGGCGCTTGAACATGGCCTCGTCTTCCTCGTTGCAGGTGGTGATGTTGGCGGCAACCATGGCGGCATTGAAGCCCATGAGCTCGTAGGCGATTTCCGCCTCGCCGATCCTGATCTCTGCCTGCCACATCTTCTCCACCGAGGGGAAGCTGTAGTAGCGTGCCATCATGTTGGGCGGGATGTGGCTTAGGGTGTACCTGGGGGAGTGTCCCACCACGGGGAACTTTGTCGGTCCCGGCCAGTGGTAGAGCTTGATGGCGGCCTTGGTGAAGACCCCGGGGGTAACGCCCGGCGGTACGGCGCTGGTGAGGATGGCCCTGAGCGAAGGGCCCGGGCCGTCCCCGCAGAACCACTCGTCGGATGAGCCGAGCGAGCCCGTCCGGACGATTTCGCCTTCCGGGGTGACCCATTCAATGGCAAGGTGGTTGCGGTCATCGCCGCTCGTGGTCTGGTCCATGTGCCCGTGACCGCGCAGCAGCGCCGTGCAGTTGGAGCCCGCGCCCTTGATGCAGAAGTTGAGCCCGCGCTTCATGCATTCTGCCTGGAGCTCGGCGGAGATGACATAGGGCTCGACGACGGCGTACATGTTCTTCTCGTTGATCTCGATGATGCGGTTCATGCGGCGTAGGTCGAAGAGGACGATGCCTCTGGGGAACATGCCCGTCCAGCCGGTGCAGATGGCGCGGAATCTCAGCTTGTGCTTGTTGCAGAGCTTGACGAGCGCCTGGACTTCCTTGGTGCTGCCGGGGAGGACGATGGCGGCATGTTCGGTGTTGAAGTAGGAAGGCATGAGTGCCGGGTCATCGGTGATGTTCTCTGGTCCCACTACATCTTCGAATTCTTTATAGACGTCACGGCTCAATATTGCCATATCCATGTCCCCCTTTCTTAAATTGCCCTCGCCACAAGTTCCACGATGTCGTAAACCTTGAGGCTGGAGTTCATCTCTTTGATGGCGGTGCTGAAGTTCTGCTCGCACCACGGGCAGGTACTGACGATGGCTTCTGCCCCGGTGGCGATGGCTTCCCTGACCCTTTCTTTCGCCGCCCAGATGCTGAACTCGGGGTTGGACTCGTTCACCCCGCCCCCGGCACCGCAGCACCATGAGTATTCCATGATGCGGGTCATCTCGGTGAACTTGATGCCGGGGAGGCTCTTGATGACATCGCGCGGCGGGTAGTAAACGCCGTTGGTCCCGCGGCGATAGGGCTTGGGCGGGTCAAAGACGAACTTATCGCCCGGGATCTTCTTGCCCTGCCAGTGGATGTACGGCTCACCGAGCCTGCCCAGCCGGCACGGGTCATGGTAGGTAACGGCGAGGTTCACCTTCCGGCGCGGCTTGAGCTTTCCTTCCTTGATGAGGCGGGCAAAAAGCTCGCTTGTGTGCAGGACCTCGAGGTCCTTCTTGAAGTTGAACTTATCGTAGAGCACCTTGAAGGCATGGTAGCCATCGGCACAGCCGGTGACGAGCGTCCTAGCACCGGTCTTGCGGATGAGTGCCATATATTTCTCTGCCTGCTTCAGGAAATCGTCCCTGTAGCCCATCTGGTAGGCACGGCTGCCGCAGCACATCTCGGCATCGCCGAGGATGCCGAAGTTCACGCCCGCCTTCTGGAGTACCTGCGCCGTGGTCTTTGCCAGCTTCTGGGCATCCTTATCGTAGCTGCTGAGACAGCCGGCATGGTAGAGGATATCCACCTTTTCCTTGGTGGCATCCTTGAGGTTGAGGTCCTTTGCCCAGTCGCCGCGCCGGCCGGAGGCCTCAAGCATACTGCCGGTCTTGCGCAGTCTTGCCACGGCTTTGTCCAGCGCGGGGCTGGTCTTGCCGTCCTCCACGCATTTGAAGCGGAACTCGGTGATCGGCTCGAGGACCTCCATGTCCATGGCGTAGTTGCACGAGACCTGACAGGCGCCGCAGAGCTGGCAGTTATAGACGACGTGAAGGAGCTTGTCCGTGTAGTTGAAGCCGTTTTTCAGCATTGCGGAAGCGATGTTCAGTCTGCCGCCGCCGGAGTAGGCGTGGAAGTTGTACTTTGCAATGCTGGGGCAGGCATAGGAGAACTGTGGTCCCATCACCTTCTGCATGGGGATGAACTTGCAACATGAACAGCGGCAGCACATATTCATGTCGCCCTGGTATTGTTCCAGACCCATCTTTGCTACCTCCTGAATTCACTAATCATCTTGTATTCGTCCCTAGAAGCATACCTTGCCCGGGTTCATGATGTACTTCGGGTCAAAGATATTCTTCAGTCTCTTCAGCATGTTGACCGTGGCGGCGTCACGGTTGAGGATGAGGGCAGCGTTATCTCCATAGGGGCGGGAGAAGAAGGCGCCCCGGGCGAGGAGTTCTTTCACCGCCGCATCGGCAAGGGCTTTCACGCAGTTCTTCTCCACCGGGTCGTCCGGGTCATAGAAGAGGTTGAACTCGCAGTGCAGCCCGGTACCCTGCACGATGGGCTGGATGTAGATGCCCATGTCGGTGGTGGGGTAACCCGCGCGGGTGGCGACTTCCTGCATTGCCGCAATCTGGCTTTCAATCTTATCGTTGATGGTGAGGAAGAGCACGTCCTCAAAGGCACCTTTGTAGCGGAGCTTCCAGTAGGGGTCATCACACGGCTTCTGCACCATCCTGAGGAAATCAATGGCGGAGACGGTGCTTAGGGCCTGCACCGCGTCAAGCCCGAGCCGCTGGTTGATGGCGGTGATGTCCTTGATGTACGATTTTACCCTTTCCTCGGGGAAGTATTCGTAGCCGGCCACATTGTAGAAGAGGACCCAGGGCGGAAGTGACTGTT
The DNA here is from genome assembly GCA_026416775.1 of Dehalococcoidales bacterium. Classification (GTDB taxonomy): domain Bacteria; phylum Chloroflexota; class Dehalococcoidia; order Dehalococcoidales; family RBG-16-60-22; genus JAOAEN01. The sequence goes on along the minus strand of JAOAEN010000025.1, from coordinate 6,138 downwards.
TGAGACTGGCGTAATCTTTCGGCCATTTCTGCGCGCAGATGGCGGCGAGTGCCACGTTGTTCAGAATAAAACACTCGTTGACCATGCGCAGCCGGATGAGCCAGGCGGTGAGGTCGAGGATGGGGGCAAGCTCACTGCCGCCGACGAAGAACGGCTCTTCCAGGCTGGGCAGGAGCTCGCACCTCATTGATGCCCAGGTAACAATGCCGATGGTGCCCTGCGAGCCCTGGATGAGCCGGTGCCATGACGCCGTGCCCGGGCCGTAGGGTGCCTTCTGCACGCCGCCGACCGCCCACTGCTCTTCTACCGTGCCGGGACCGGCTGCCTGCCCGGTGCGGAAGTCCTCGCCATTGCCGAAGACGACCTCAAGACAGGCGACGGGATCGGAAATGTCCCACTGGTACTTGGGCATGACGACCGGTTCCCTCTCCAGCAGTGAGCCGACGACGGTCTTCGTCTTGCGCGGCAGTAGCGGCATGTTGAGACGGATGCCCTCACGCGTTGCCGCGGCGACAAGCTCACCGAAGGTAACCCCCGGCTCCACCATTGCCACCCGGCGCGGGCGGTCAACGTTGATGATCTTCTTCATCCGGCTCATGTTGACGATGATCGCCCCGCCGGTTCCGGGGACAGTATCACCCCGGAAATGCGGGGGGCCGGAGCTCACCGGCACAAGGGGGGTCTGGGTCTCGTTTGCCAGCTTCACAATCTCCTTGACCTCAGCCATGCTGGCGGGATAGACGACGTATGTCGGCTTGATGGGGTGCACAAAGCTGATGTCACGGGAGTACTCCTCAAGCACCGCCGGGTCATCGCTGACATGCTTCCCGACGATCTTCACCAGCCTTTCTTTGGCAATCATCTCTCCTCCTTTTTGCCAGACTGAAGCATAGCTTTTCTTCAAAAATCACGGGGTGGTTATTGCGGTGAATCGGCACAGGTTTAAAGACATACTAGACCACTTTCCGTTCTTTGTCAAATTTTTCCCGTGACGGGGGAAAGTTTGCTTATCCCTGTAGAAGGGAGTAAAATTTGATGGCGATTTTTGGGGAAATGCAAGGCCAAGGAGGAATTGATGAGCGGACTCAAGTATGCAAAGTGCCTCGTCCAGAAGCCGGGGAAATTCCCGCTTGAGCTTCAGGGAAAAGCCGGTGGCACCAGCAAGGACCCGGTGCCGGGTGTAAAGGCAACCCACCTCATGAGTGCCGATGAGACGGTGCAGGAGGGGTTCTTCACCGTGGACTGCACCTGGCTCTGGAATGGCGCGGCGAAGGCACCGGTGGGCGAGCCGCACCGGCATGATTTTTCCCATGTGATCGGTTTCATCGGGGGACATCCGGCGGACCCGCATGACCTCGGCGGGGAGGTGTCGCTCTGGCTTGACGGCAACCGTGAAACGATCACCCGCAGCGTGCTCGTCTTTGTCCCGGCAGGCGTGGTACACGGGCCGATCCTTTTCTCACGGATAAGCCGCCCGGTCTTCTTCATCACCATTGCGATGACGGGGAAATACACCTATACCCCGGCGGCGATGCCGGAAAGACCGCAGGAGAAAAAGTACTCCATCGTTGACCGTACCAAGGAGCGCTTCTCCGTGGGCGGCGATTTCAAGGAAGCCCCGCCACCGCCCCGTCCTTCCACGGTAAAGGGCGCGCGTATCCTGCATATTGAAGATGACATGGTGAAGGGGTCTTTCTACGTGGACTTCGTCTGGATCTGGGAAGGGACCGGCGGAGCGCCTGCCCCGGAGCATACCCATGAGTGGCCGGAGCTCATCGCCATGGCGGGGGCAGACCCGGAAAACCCGCGTGACCTCGGGGGCAAAATGAGTATCGTGCTGGGGGATGAGACCCATTACACCGAGAAGAGCACGCTCGTCTGCATCCCGAAGCATCTCAAGCACTGCCCGTGGCTGTTCCACGATATCAGAAAGCCCACCCTTGTCTTTTCCGCGGGGCCGCAGGGGATGTATTCCGGCTCCCACAAGAAGGAAGATGCCAAATAGTCATCCGGAGGATGAAGGGGGGCAGGTACGGCTTTCGGACCCTTGCCCCCCTTCCGCTTGAGGACCCGCTACTTCCCGGCAGGGGTGGCGTACTGGACGATGCCCGCGGCGAGGAAATAGGTCAGCATATCGCTGATCAGCCATGCCTCAACGATCTTGCCGTTCTTGACCCTGAGGAAATACGCACCCTGATAGGACACGTCCTTATCGCCGATCTTCAGCTTCTCCACCCACCGGCATGCGCCGATATCGCCCGTGGCAACGAGGTCGTACCATTCGTGCGTGATGCCGGGGTTGTTCGCCACGATACCCTGAATGGCGGCAACATGGTTGGCACTGCCCTTGATATCCGGGAACGACATCATGTGGATGACGATATCCGGGTCTTCAATTTCCAGCAGCTTTGAGCCGTCGCCGGTGCCGA
>JAOAEN010000025.1:0-3699 GCA_026416775.1 Dehalococcoidales bacterium | reverse complement strand
GCCACAAGCAAAGGCAAAAGCCAAAGTACCTTTTTCATGTTATCCCTCCCTTTCTTGAATCCTTTTCCTGCGTGACGGACTTTCATTTTACCTGCCTGCCTCTCCCTCCTTTCCACCGAAGACTATTTAAAGCATTAGGACGCGGTGGTTTGCGCAGTACGCGGGTATATTATTATAGCATGGCTGTTCAAGCAGTTGACCGGGCTATTGACCATAAATATGCGTAGCAGGTAGCGGAGACGGTTACGTGTACGTCTCATGATGGTCAGGCTTGTTTGAAAGGGGAGATATTTTTGAAAGGGGGTTTACTCTCCGCGCGCAGAAATTTACGGCCGGGTAGCCGGATGCGGATGAGACCGCCTTATGGCCGGACTGGTATTATTCCCCGGATAGGCTTATAATGGGGCAAAAACACGGAGGTGCCGATGACCGCCGAGGAGATGGAGGCGAAGATCAGGTCTCTTGAGGAAAAGCTGAAGTCCTACGAAAAAAGGCTCCAGCTCCTTGAGGATATTGAAGCCATAAAGAGGCTCCAGAAGGCCTATAACTACTATGTGGAACACATGATGGGGCAGGAGATTATTGACTGCTTTGCCGATAGCCCCGATGTCTGCCTCGACTGGCTTGAGGGCAAGTACCTCGGTAAAGAAGGCGTGAGGCGGTACTTTGCCCGCGCCGCAAAGGGAGAAAACCCGCCGGGATTCTCCCACCAGCTCATGCCCATTGCCGGGCTTATCACCGTTGACCCCGACGGCAGGACGGCGAAGGGGCGCTGGTACGCGTTCGGGGGCGTCTTCATGGCCAAGGACGGTAAGGTTGATGCCGGCTCCCTCGTCAGCGGGCTTTACGAGATGACCTATATCAAGGAAGACGGCATCTGGAAAATCCTTGCCATCAAATGGTTTATCCCTTACAGCATCACCATCAAAGAGGGGTGGGTCATGCCCGAGGAGACCGCCCGGCGCATTATCAACTGGGAAGCCCCCGGGCAGAAGCTGCCCCCGATGCCCGCACCCGACATCCCGATTGACTTAAGCGTCCTGCGCTACGTTTCCGGCTATATCTTCCCGATGCATTTCGTGCACCCGGTCACCGGCAGGCCCAGCACGGAAGCCTCACGCAATGCCCGGCTCAAACCGATGGGCAAGGCCGGGGGCCACTGAGCGCATGGGTCCCGGGGGAGAATGACATGAACATCGGCAGCATCATCGTCGCCATCATTATTGCCTACCTCATCGGTTCTTTTCCCACCGCCTACCTCGTCGGGCGCTGGCGTAAAGGCTTTGACATCCGCGAGGTGGGCAGCCGCAACCTCGGGGCGATGAACACCTTCTATAAGGTGGGCTTTGGCTGGGGACTGCTCGTGCTGGCAGCCGACATCGGCAAGGGTGTGCTGGGGCCGGCAATCGCCCATTTCCTGGGGAACAACCTCATCGTGGAGATGCTCTCGGGGGTGGCCGTGGTGGTGGGGCACAGCTTCCCGGTGTTCCTCAAGTTCCGCGGCGGGCGGGGCGGGGCATCCTGCATCGGGATCCTTGTCTACCTGATGCCCTGGGGAGCCCCCGTATACCTTGGCCTCTTCCTCCTCCTCCTTGCCATCACCCGGTTTCCGACCTTAAGCTACAGCGCCGCTTTCCTCTGCTTTCCCTTCATCGGGGCGTTCGTCTACCACCGCTGGGAGCTTGCCGTCTATTCCCTGGGGCTGCTGCTTTTGCCCCTGCTGAAATACATCCCGCGCATCATTGAGATGCGGAAAAAAGCGGGAAGCTGGAAACACGTTATCTACCGCAGGAACCTGAAGGACAGGCTGTAGATGAGCCCGGGCGGGCCCTGCAGACGCCGTAAGGACAGTCCTTACCGCTCGCCGAGGCTACGGGTAAGCGAGATCACCACCGCGATTGCCAGGGCAATGACGAACGCCTGTTCCCAGATGAACAGATTGCCCTTGCGGAAGAAATACCAGAGGTAGGCCACCACCGCGTGGACGGAGAAAGCCACGGCAAAGGTAACAATCAGGTTTACTAGAAAGCTCTTGACATTCATCTCTTAGCCCCACATCCGGGAAAACCCGGCAATGTTTTAGCCCTCCTTCTCCCTTAACTGCGGGAAGAGAATTACCTCACGGATGGACTGCTGGTTGGTGAGGAGCATTACCAGACGGTCGATCCCCACTCCCAGTCCTCCCGTTGGCGGCATGCCGTACTCAAGGGCGGTCAGGAAGTCCTCGTCGATCGTCCACTGCTCGGGGTCATCACCGTGGCGCTCCCGCATCTGCTCTTCAAAGCGCAACCGCTGCTCGATCGGGTCGTTGAGCTCGCTGTAGGCGTTGGCAAGCTCAATGCTGCCGGCAACGTAAGCCTGAAAGCGCTCGGTTACCCGCTCTTCGTTCGGCTTGCTCTTGGCAAGCGGCGACATGGAGACGGGATAGTCATAGACGATCGTCGGCTGGATAAGGCGCGGCTTGACAAACGTTTTGAGGAGCTCGTCCACCAGCTTCGCCCAGTTCTGGTCGGGGTCAAAGGCGATGTTCATCGACTGCATCTTTTCCTTCAGGCTTGCCGCCGTGGGGTACTTCACGAAGTCAATCCCGCTGTATTCCTTCACCGCGTCACGCAGGGTCATGCGCTGCCAGGGCGGTTTCAGGTCAACCTCATGCTCCGCATATTTGATGCGTGTTGTTCCCAGCACCGTCTGGCTCACCCAGGAGACCATTTCCTCCAGCATGCGCATCACATCAGTATAGTCAGCATAGGCCTCGTAGCTTTCCAGCATGGTGAACTCTGGCGAGTGCGTGGTGGAAATACCCTCGTTGCGGAAGATCCTGCCGATCTCGTAGACCTTGTCAAAACCGCCGACGATGAGCCTCTTTAAGTGCAGCTCCAGGGCAATGCGCAAATAGAAGTCCCGGTCGAGGGCATTGTGGTGGGTGATGAAGGGGGCTGCCAGTGCCCCGCCAGCGGATGGCTGGAGCACCGGGGTCTCCACCTCAAGAAAGCCGCGGTCGTTGAGGAACTGGCGCACCGCGGTGATGATGCGGCTGCGCAGGACAAAAATGTCCCTGACCTCAACATTGGCGATCAGGTCAATGTAGCGCTGGCGGTAACGCGTGTCGGTATCCGTCAGTCCGTGCCACTTTTCCGGAAGCGGCTGTAATGCTTTGGAAAGCAGCACGAAGCTCCCTACCGCCACCGTCGGTTCACCGGTGCGGGTGCGCATGAGGCTTCCCTCAACCCCGATGACATCGCCGATATCAATATCATCAAAGAGCCTGATCTGTGCTTCACTGAAACCGTGTGTCTGGAAAAGGACCTGGATTTTACCCGAGCCATCGCGGAGGTCAAAGAACGCTGCCCGGCCCATCTTGCGCATCGCCATGATGCGCCCGGCGACCCTGACCACCGCCTTCTGCTCCCCGGAAGCAGCGTTTGCCTCCATTGTCTCCAGGAGCTTTACCGCCTGCCGGGCAGAGTGCGTCCTTTCAAAACGGTTGGGATAGGGGTTAATTCCGAGGGCGCGCAGCCTCTCCAGTTTCTGCTTTCGCTGTTCAAAGATATCCTGACGTCTTGAAGCCATAACGACCCGCAAAAATAAAAAGCCTTACCGCATTGATTTAATTATACGGTATCCGCTTTGCGCGGTAAAGCTCGCGGTGAAGCAGCTCACTGTGCCTCCGGCCACTTTTTCACTCACCCCCTTTAT
>JAOAEN010000259.1 GCA_026416775.1 Dehalococcoidales bacterium | reverse complement strand
CTTTTCCTGTTCTTTATTTTCACGAGCCGGACTCCTGTGCCTGCGGCTGGAGACGGGATAAAGAGGTGAGATAAGCCATCAGATAAACAGAGACCGTATCAGGGCAGGAGCGTCCAGAGAGTTTTATGTTGTTAGGCGTCTGACAAACCGGCTATAATAGGCAGTATGAATGTCGTTGCCATCGTAGGGATGGCGGGATCGGGTAAGTCGGAAGTGGCGCGGTTTTTCTCCGAGCAGGGTTTTTCCGTCGTCCGCTTCGGTGATATCACTGATGAGACATTGAGGTCACGGGGACTAGCGCTTACCGAGGAAAACGAGCGTGCCGTGCGGGAAGAGCTGCGCCGCAGGTACGGCATGGCGGCCTATGCGGAGTTAAGCCTGCCGCGGATTGACGGGGCACTCGGCAAAAACGGGAAGGTCGTCGTAGACGGGCTTTACTCCTGGGAAGAGTACCTGTTTCTCAGGGAGCGCTATGGTGATAGGTTTGCGGTGGTGGCGGTCTGGGCACCGCCTTCGGTCAGGTACCGTCGTCTGGGAAGCCGCAAGGTGAGACCGCTGACACCCGCTGAAGCCTTCAGCCGTGACCGCGCCGAGATCGAGAACCTCAACAAGGGTGGCCCCATCGCGATGGCTGATTTCACCGTTTTGAACGATGCCTCATTGACGGAACTGAGGGAACAGCTTGCTAAGGTGATGGAGAGGCTCAATGGACATGATGCAGCGCCCTGAGCTTGACGAGTACTTCCTCAAGATTGCCTCGGTGGTGGCAGAGCGTTCCACCTGCCGCCGTCACCACGTGGGGGCAATCGCCGTGCGCGATAAGCATATCCTCACCACGGGCTACAACGGTGCCCCAGCGGGAGCCAGGGACTGCCTTGAGCTGGGGTGCCTGCGTGATGAGCTGGGCATTCCTTCCGGCGAAAGGCATGAGGTCTGCCGTGCCATCCATGCCGAGCAGAACGTGATCATTCAGGCGGGACTACACGGGGTAAGCCTTGAGGGGGCGACGGTCTACTGCACCCATTCGCCGTGCGTGCTCTGTGCCAAGATGCTGGTCAATGCCCGGATCGCACGCTTTGTCACCTTCGGTAGGTACAACGACGACCGCTTCCTTGAGATCTTCCGTGAGGCAGGCATCAAGGTTGACTTCAGGCCCCGCCCCTCCACCCAGATAAGCTCTCTGGACTAGCGTTTCCTTGCCATCACCCGCCGTACCGCGGTGACGATATCCCCTTTGGAAAGACCGTATTTTCCAAGTAGCTCCGCAGGCTTGCCGGACATACCGAAGACGTCCTTCACCGCCACAAGTTCCATCGGCACGGGATGGTGTCTGGCGGGAACCCTTGCCACGATGCTGCCCAGACCACCGTGTTCCTGGTGTTCCTCGGCGGTAACGATGGCACCCGTCTCGTTGGCCGCCCTGATAATCGCGGCTTCATCAACCGGCTTGAGCGTGGGCATGTTGATGACGCGCGCGGAGATGCCTTCCCGGAGCATTTCCCCGGCAGCCTCAATTGCCGGTGCCACCATCACCCCGCTGGCAATCACCGTAACATCGCTTCCATCACGCATCGTTACCGCCTTACCGATCCGGAAGCGATAGCTTTCATCGTAAACGAGCGGTAGCTTCGGGCGCGGCAACCTCACATAGCAGGGGCCATCGTGGGC
>JAOAEN010000258.1 GCA_026416775.1 Dehalococcoidales bacterium | reverse complement strand
CTCCCCGTACACTGTGGCGATGATCCCGACGCGTATGTCTACCGAACGCCCCTTCGTCTTGATGGAAAACTGGCCGTCCTGGGGGCGGTGGTGATCGGCGATGTTCATGTTACCGAGCACCTTGATCCTTGAAATGAGCGGCGAGACCATGGACAGGGGCAGCGAGAATACCTCATGCAGCGTACCATCAATGCGGAGGCGTACCCTCATCTTGTCGTCGCCGGGTTCAAGGTGGATATCCGAGGCCCTGGCCTTGACCGCCTCCTCGATAATCAGGGTGAGCACCTGGGCAACCGGCGCTTCGGTCGCCGCATCGATGGCAGCCTGTGTCCTGGACTTTTCCCTTTCGTCCTCGGTCGCCGATATGCTGGAGATATGCTTTTCAATCTCATCGTAAGCCCGGTAATTCGCATCAATGGCTTCCAGTATTTCCTCGGCGGAAGATGGGACAGGCTCAATGCGCATCCGGCTGCGGCTGGAGAGGACCTCAATCGCGATGATGTCCGTGGGGTCCGCCATGGCGACACGGAGGACATCACCATCGGCAGAGAGAGGAAAAACGAGATAAGTCCTCGCCATGGCTTCCGGCACAAGACGCAGGAGCCCGGGATCAGCTGCCTTTTTCTGTACCGTATTCTTGGCTTCTTTCGCGGAATCTGCCATAATACCCCTGTTACATGAATTCGGGTGAGCTTAATCAATCTTATCCGTCCTTTATTCCCACTGACAATAGTTCTTTCATCATAGCCGGTAACGGGGATATGAAGTGGGACAATAGCCGGAGACCGGCTCCGGTGGGTCCGAAGTACTGGTACTTTCTTGCGGCAAAATCTTATGTTAAAATATCTGCGACCACCAGTGGTTTGCCCGCATGTGAAGGAGACACAATGAAGGACTCAATAACTAACTTCCTGAACTATCTTTCCGTCGAGAAAGGCTACTCAGAGCATACCATCGCCGCCTACCGCAACGACCTGACGGGGCTTGCCGATTTCGCCCTGAGACACGGCATTTCAGACTGGACAGGCTTCAGCAGGCAGGACATGATAGGCTATCTCCTTGACCTGAAGGAGCGGGGCTACGTCCCGACCACCGTGGCCCGCAAGGTCGCGGCTGCCAGGTCGTTTTTTGATTTTCTCGTTGCCGAGGGGGTTATCAAGAACGACCCGACCGAGAACATGAGCTCGCCTTCCGTGGGCAAGGCGCTGCCCAAGCCGATTCCGGTAAACCAGGTGCGCCTGCTTCTGGAGCAACCCGCCAAAATTGATACCCCCGAAGCCCACCGCGACAGGGTGATGCTGGAACTGCTCTATGCCAGCGGCATGAGGATCAGTGAGCTTGTGGCACTCAACCTCGGTGATGTCAACACGCAGGGCAACTACTTCGTGCGGTGTTTCGGCAAGGGACGCAAGGAACGCATCATCCCCCTTTACGAGCAGGTGGCACTGGCGGTCAGGAGATACATCGATGAAGACCGTCCCAAGCTTGCCCACGGTAGGGAGGAAAAGGCGCTTTTCCTCAACTCCCGCGGGGAGCGCCTTACCCGTCAGGGCTTCTGGCAGAAGCTCAAGGAATACGTCAAGGCGGCCGGGCTTGATATCCACATCAGCCCCCATACGTTACGCCACAGTTTTGCCACCCACATGTTGAGCGGCGGGGCAGACCTCAGGTCGGTGCAGGAG
>JAOAEN010000257.1 GCA_026416775.1 Dehalococcoidales bacterium | reverse complement strand
GAATTAGCCGTGCAGATGCGGCTTACCCGCGGATGGACAAAAAGACCCCGTGGAGCTTTACTACAGCTTGGCACTGAGTCTGAGTTTATCCTGCGTAGGATAGGTGGGAGGCGATGAGGCTCTCCTCCCGGGGGGAGCGGAGCCGTCCTTGAAATACCACCCTGGATGAATTTAGCCTCTAACCCTGGGTCAAGCCAGGGGACAGTGCCTGGCGGGTAGTTTGACTGGGGCGGTCGCCTCCTAAAAGGTAACGGAGGCGTCCAAAGGTCCCCTCAGGGTGGATGGAAATCACCCGTAGAGTGCATTGGCATAAGGGGGCTTGACTGCGAGACCTACAAGTCGAGCAGGGACGAAAGTCGGGCAAAGTGATCCTACGGTCCCGTGTGGAAGGGCCGTGGCTTAACGGATAAAAGCTACCCCGGGGATAACAGGCTGATCTTGCCCAAGAGTTCACATCGACGGCAAGGTTTGGCACCTCGATGTCGGCTCATCGCATCCTGGGGCTGGAGCATGTCCCAAGGGTCCGGCTGTTCGCCGGTTAAAGCGGTACGTGAGCTGGGTTCAGACCGTCGTGAGACAGGTCGGTCTCTATCCTCCGTGGGCGTCCGGGGATTTGAGGGGAGCTCTCTCTAGTACGAGAGGGCCGAGAGGGACAGACCTCTGGTGTGCCAGCTGTCCCGCCAGGGGCACCGCTGGGTAGCTAAGTCTGGAAGGGATAAGCGCTGAAAGCATCTAAGTGCGAAGCCCACCCCAAGATGAGATCCCCCATCCTTCCCCGCAAGGGGAAGGAGTAAGGCCGCTGGTAGACTACCAGCTTGATAGGCGGCAGGTGCAAGCGCAGCAATGCGTTGAGCTGAGCCGTACTAATGGCCGAGGGCTTGACCTGCTTCAGGGTTGGTACCAGGCAGTAATAAAAAAGACCCGCCGTAAAAAGCGGGTTTTTTGTTGACTGACAGGTCTTGGTCAGTGTTTGCGGCGCTCGTGTTGGCGGCTTTTCTTGAGCGGGTTTTTTGTCTATTGATAGATGTGCTTTTCTTTCTGGTGCACTGTTACAAGGTTTGCTTTCCTGAATCGGCTATTACATTTCGTGCATTCGGATTCTTGACCGATGGGGTGGGCGCGCAAGATCCACCGGGGGCAGACGGACTGCCCTTGCCCGGAGCCTATTTGCCCGTCTTCACCTCGTAGGTCTTACCGTCCGTCGTGATGACGATCGTGCCGTGGGTATCCGTGCCGTAAACCATCGCCCCGATGTTTCTCAGGGCATCCAGAGTTTCCGCATGCGGGTGCCCGTACCGGTTGCCCACCCCTGCCGTGTAGACGGCAACTTCCGGGCTGGTCAGGCGCAAAAAGTCCGCCGAAGACGAAGACCTTGAGGCATGATGCCCCAACTTGAGGACCTCCGTATCGGGGAGGATACCGGCCATGGTCTCCTCGTCTTCCTTTTCGGCATCACCCATGAAGAGGAAGTCAATTTCGCCGTAGCGCAGGTGCAGGACAACGGAGTTGTTGTTTGGCGATTCAGCCAGCGTTTGCGGATGGAGGATGGTAAACTTCAGCTTTCCCGTTTCTATCGTGCCGCCGCGTCTTGCGGTGTGGACGGGGCATTTTTCATTACCGATGGCATCCGTAAGCTGTCTCTTATACACATCT
>JAOAEN010000256.1 GCA_026416775.1 Dehalococcoidales bacterium | reverse complement strand
AATTCATACTCACCATCCGCTCCATACCTTCACCGTTCCATTTACCTTCCACACAGCTTCATTGCTGGTCCCGTTTGACAGCCACCCCACCAAGTATTAATATTTAGCAGGTATGACCCAGCAGAAGATGTTTGAAGAAAGCCTTGATGTCGTCCTCACGCGCGAGGAGGTGGAAAGACGCCGGAGGGTGATCCTCAAGCGCCGCCGGATAATCTGGGGGACGGTGCTGGGGGTTGTCCTTGCCTTTGCCCTTTTCCTTGTCCTTTACCATTCCAACGTGCTCTTCGGGCTGTCGCCGGTGCTGGAATCCGTGTCCACAGAAGGGAACTGGGCGCTTTTCCGCTATGATCCGGGACGCACCGGGGCGGTGAATGCCGGGAATGCCGTGGCGAGCGGTAGGCTCAAGTGGTCATTTGCCACCGGAGGTGCCATCCACTCATCGCCGGCGGTGGTCAACGGCGTGGTGTATTTCGGCTCACGCGACGGCAACATTTATGCCCTCAACGCCTCAACCGGGGAGAAAATCTGGTCTTTCAAGACCGGTAGCTGGGTTGAGTCTTCCCCGGTGGTGGTGAACGGCGTCGTGTACTGCGGCTCCAACGACGGCAGTCTCTATGCCCTTGACGCCGCAAGCGGGCAGAAGCTCTGGAGCTTTGCCACGCGTTATGCGGTGAGGTCAAGCCCGGCGGTTGCCGGTGGCAAGGTCTATATCGGCTCGGATGACTACTGTCTCTATGCCCTTGATGCTGCCACCGGGCGCCAGCTCTGGAAATTTGAAGCTGATAACCTGATCATCTCCTCACCGGTGGTTACCGGGGGCGTCGTGCTGGTGGGCTCGTCGGACGGCTCTGTCTACGCCCTGAATGCCGAAAATGGCAGACGTCGTCTCCAGTTTTATGCCGGTTCCCCCGTGGTCGCTTCGCCGGCGGTGGCCAACGGTACGGTCTATATCGCGAACTCCGACGGTTCTCTGGTTGCCCTTGACCCGAAGGCGAGGAACTGGCTCTGGGAGAACAAGCTCATCGTTTACTGGCGGGCACTTTACGTTTACGGGGTTGCCCCCAAGCCGCCGCTTCCTTCCGGGTTGATCTGGGGCTATAACCTGAAGGGGAACTTCGGCTGCTCCCCGGCGGTGTATGATAACAACATCTACGTGAGCTCGGGTACCTCTTTCGTGTCCCTAAAGCTGGGGGACAATAAGAAGATATCCGAGGAGAACATCAACTGGCGCCTCACCCTCTCCGACCTCGTTGTTTCCTCGCCGGCCGTCACCGAAAGGGCAATTTACTTTGGCTGCAATAACGGGCGCCTGTATGCCATTGACCGGGTAAACGGCATCAAGCTCTGGGACTTTGCCACCGGAGACAAGGTCACATCGTCTCCCGCCGTGGTCGGCGGCACCGTCTATTTCGGTTCCCAGGACGGCATCCTCTACGCCATCGAGTAGAGGAAACTACTTCTCTTCGTAGATCTTCTTTGCCAGCTCGGCCGACCTTTCCCTCACTTCCCGGATAAACCCTTCCCTGCCCAGGTCAAACCAGTACGGGTGCCATTCCATTTCCCCGAGATTGGCGATGAGGGAGGGGATGGTATCAAAGGGGAAGACGAGGATGATAAGCCCGTCCGGGAGCACTCTTCTCGCCTTCATGCTGTAGCCGAGCCCGCTTACCGTGTAGTTGATCTCCCCGCTGAGGTAGGGATGGGCATAGATC
>JAOAEN010000255.1 GCA_026416775.1 Dehalococcoidales bacterium | reverse complement strand
GGGTTATCCCCTTTGAACGGCTTGCGGACGAACTGGTGCCCCATGGTGAAATCGTAGTTGATGAGCTGTTTGCTTACCCACAGCCCATCAAAAATGATGCTCTTGTCACTCTTCATGCGCATCTGAATATGTGGCGGATGGAAGATGTATTTATCATACTTGCTTCTCGCCATCGGTATCTCCTTTACCCGCGAACTTACTGCTATGCTCAAATTCTAGGGCAAGGTTCTTTGGATTGTCAAAACCACCCCTTTCTATCGCTGCTCCGCCGCTAGTCATCAGCACGCTTTTCTTCAACCTGTCTTGAATAGTCCCGGAGCCAGCGCTTGAGCTCGTCCAGCGCCGGGGGTGCGATGTAGAAGACCTCAATATCATTCGGGAACTGAACCTGGTGCTCTTCCCTCATGAGCAGAAGCCCAGTCTCGTTTTCCTTCAGAGTCTCATTGATGCGGCGGGCAAGGCATTCGTTCCTCTTCCTGCCCGCCTCAACATAGAAGTCATAGACCTTGGCGGTAACTCGGGGGTTCTGCAGCCCCAGAATAAGGCAGCGGCTCCAGTCCATGTATTCGGTGAGGATATCGTCTTCCTCAAGGGCTTCAAGCCGGGCCTTTTTCTCCAGAAAGACGCGCACGAGCGCAGCGCTTTTCTCATTGAGCTTCTCGATGGTTTTCATTCCTTCTTCACCGGGAAAGGAGACAAGCTCATGGTAAATACAGTTGATCCCGCCAAGCTTGCCGGCGAGTTCGTCGAGGTGCCTTGCCACCTGCTCCCAGTACCTGTCCAGCCTGTTAAAAAACTCTCCGGGGAGGTCCTTCCCGCTGTAAACAAGGGGCACAAAGTAAAGTCTTCTCCCCTTTTTGAAACTGGATACCGGTGGTTTTTCTATCCTGCCCAGTTCCTCAGCCATGATGCTCCTCCACGGGATGATGTCGTATGTCCCTCTCTAGACTTTAGTCCGGGCGGGCAGCTCAAGTGCGGCGTTGTGCTCCGCGGTCACCACGCGGTTACAGATCTCCTGTCCGGCGGGGATAACCACCCCGCTTCCGATAATGCAGTTCCTCAGGCAGGTATCAGCCCCGATGCGGACATCGTCCCAGAGGACCGCATTCTCAATCCGGGCACCTTCCTCCAGAATACATCTCCGACCGATGACCAGCGGCCCCTTCAGTGTCGCCCCGGAGCCAATCCGGCAGTCACTCCCGATGAGCACGGGGGGATCGAGGACGGCCGTGTGATGAAGCGTCACCGCACGGTCAAAGCGGATCTCCGCCCCTGAAGAGCTGCGGAAAAGCGGGGTCCCGAACCTTGCGGTAAGCAGATCAACATTGAGGGCAAAGTACTTGTCCGGGGTGCCCATGTCCAGCCAGTAGCCGCGATAGGGGTAACCATAGACGGCCGTCCCCATGTTGAGAAGATGCGGGAAAAGACCCCTCTCGAACATGTAATGCTGCCGGGCAGGGATTTCCCGCAGGACCTCCGGCTCAAGGATATAGGTGCCGGCATTGATCCAGTTTGTCTTTGCCTCACCGGGGGCTGGCTTTTCCACAAAGCGCATTACCCGCAGGTCCGCGCCCGTCTCCACAACACCGAAAGCCGAGGGATTGTCCACCCAGGTAAGCGCAATGGTGGCGCTCGCCCGGTTTTTCAGGTGAGAAGAATACATGTCAGCAAGGTCCATCTCACTGAAAATATCGCCGTTGAAAACAAAGAACGTGCCGTCAAGGT
>JAOAEN010000254.1 GCA_026416775.1 Dehalococcoidales bacterium | reverse complement strand
CTTTCAGCCGGCACTTTTCCGCCCTGATAATTGCAAGGACGTCTTCCGCCGCCCGGGACACCTCGCCCGTACGGTTAACGACCACGTAATCAAACATGGGAAGACTGCGCAGCTCTTCTTCCGCGGTCTTCAGGCGCAACTGAAGCTGGGCTTCGCTCTCCGTGCCGCGCTCGCGGAGACGCCTTTCCAGCTCCTGCATATCCGGCGTCAGAAGAAAGATAAAGACCGCCTCCGGGACCACCCTCTTGATCGTGGCGGCACCCTGCACGTCAACCTTGACCACCGCATCAAGCCCCTCCCCCAGCGCCCGGGCAATCGGCTTGCGCGGGACCCCGTAGAAATGGCCGTAGACCGTCGCCCATTCCAGCAGTTCACCATTACCGATGAGCTCCTGAAACTGCTGCCGGTTGACAAAGTAGTAGTCCACACCATCCTTCTCGCCGGGACGGGGCGGGCGCGTGGTCGCGGTAACGGCAAAATAAAGGGGAAGTCCAGCCTTGCGGAGTTCTTTTAAGACGGCATCCTTGCCTGCCCCCGAAAGACCGGAAAGCACCACAAGGACAGGTGGTGTCCGGGGAATGAAGCTGGAGAGGACATCATTCATCTTTATCATCACCGCGGGAGGCCCTGGGAAGGCTGCCTCCCCGGCTCATCTCAAGACGGCTGGCAATAGTCTCCGGCGATAGCGCCGCCAGGATAATATGCCCGCTATCGGTAAAGATAACGGACTTGGTGCGCCGCCCGCAGGTCATATCAATAACCTTGCCATTGGTCCTGCCTTCATGGATGGTGCGCTTGGTAGGCGCGGAGTTCGGCGAAGCTATGGCAATGGCACGATTTACCGCCACGATATTACCGAATCCAATATGAACGAGCTCAATACTCATACTCCACCTCATCTACGGGGATTATCTCACCCGTCAGTAAAACAAAAAACTACAGGGGAAAAAGCAACTTCTTGAGAACGCCAGAGAGCACCCCTTCCCTGATGGCTGATACAGCACCAGCGTGCTTCGGGGAAACCCCACCATAAACTATCACTTAACAATTGGGTTGTCAAGACCAGGCCGGTCAGAAAAAAGACGCTATGTACCGCCTTAAGAACTTTCCGCCCCCACGGTTTTATGAAATCTTTGCGGGGCCTATACAAAAAATTAAGCATTACCCCCCTTTTCACCCGGACCGCCATTGTGCTAAAATAAAAATGTACCGAGAGACGGGGCTCGTTAAAAATCCATCACAGTAACCTAAGCCTTCTGGTGATTAGAGCGGGGTGGAACCACCCGTTCCCATCCCGAACACGGAAGTGAAACGCCCCAGCGCAGACGATACTGAGGGGGCAACCCCTTGTGGAAAATATGCCATCGCCAGGAGGCTATTTTTCTCGGTATATCATCCGATCCACGCCGCTTCTGCTTGAGAGTTAACCCCCTTGTCTTGACACCACCGATATATTAATATGATAGCGGAGGTCTCTCCGGAACCATAGCCCCGGGGAGGGATTATGGCCAGCAGATTTGAGAAGTTTTCGGAAAGAGCCCGTCGCGTCTTGACCATCGCCCAGGAAGAGGCCCGTGCCCTGAACCACAACTACATCGGCACCGAGCATATCCTGCTGGGACTTGTTCGTGAAGAAGAAGGGGTCGCCGCCAGGGTGCTCATCAACCTGGGCGTGAGTCTGAGCAAGATACGCTCGGCAGTCGAGTTCATTATCGGGCGCAACGATAAACCGCCAACCAGTGAAAC
>JAOAEN010000253.1 GCA_026416775.1 Dehalococcoidales bacterium | reverse complement strand
TCCGAGGTATCTCATGGGCATACCGCTATGCGGCACGTAGCAGGTGGAGCGATAATCCAAGGCCGTATTTGCCCGGCCGTAAGCTGGAAGAAATAGTGGAAGCAAAAGTGAGGCAGTTTCTGCTTGGTGAAGAAACAATCAGCCGGGAGATGGGCTTGAGAAACGAGGTCATCCAGGAAAGCATCAGCCGGCTGGAAGGTGAGTTGAGACGCCTGGAACGCAAGTTCAGCGAAAATATCAATGCCGAATCGGAGCTTGTAAGTCTCCGAATCCGGGGCAAGGTCTCTGATGATGTCTATGCCCGGCAGCAGAGTATGCTCCTTGCCGAGAGGCAGTGGATAGCAGAAGAAAAGGAGCGGGTATCGTCAAAACTGGCACAACTGAGGAAAAAGTCGTCATCACTGGCAAGTCTGGAAGAACTAAGAAAGCAACTGGCCGATAAGCTCGATTCAAAAGACTTTGCTGACCGGCGCCGTGTTCTGGAAATGCTTAACACCAGGGTCATCGTCACCACTGAAGGTGCCATTGAGATTGAGTTCCTCGTAAGTGACGGTAAACCTGATGAGCGTGGAATTGCAACAAGCAATCCCCGTGCTGCTTGCCCCCGGTTCTACCTGCATCTGGCGCGCTTCCCGTTCTCTTACTTCCCTTGACGGACAGGCCCTTTTTCAAATATTGCGGCTTTACTCTCCCTGAAATGGAGCCTTTGCCTCTCCCCTTTCTTATGCTTCCCGCCCCTTCGGACAGGATACGGTCCTGCTATTCAAGGTAGTATTTGACCGCTTCGGGGTCGTAGGGTGCACGGCGCCCCGGGCACTGGAGCTGCGTGCACAGCCTGCAGGAAAGAAACCCGCTATCATCGGGGAAAATGATACCCGAACGGGACTTTATCGGCTTTAGGGCGTAACCCGAGGTGAGTGAAACGCCGATCTCCTTTTCTTTACCTTCAAAGAGTTGCAGAAGTGGCTTCTGCTGGGTGGTGGGAAAGTCTGCCAGTTCCCCGGGGTTGAGGAAGGCAAGGTGCGGGAGCCCGTATTTCTCTTTGATGTGGCCGGAAAGATGGTCTACCGCGTTGACGAGGATCGCCGTCTTGATGGCATCGAGGGCGAGCTGCCGCATGATGTCGCGGGATGATAGCGACATCTCGTCAAGCTCGCTGCCGATGGTAACGATAAAGGGGAAGACCTCTTCCCGCCCGTGGAGCACCTTGCCGAGAATGCGGCTGCTGAGCTCAACCCCATCAACCG
This sequence comes from Dehalococcoidales bacterium, assembly GCA_026416775.1. Lineage (GTDB taxonomy): Bacteria > Chloroflexota > Dehalococcoidia > Dehalococcoidales > RBG-16-60-22 > JAOAEN01. The sequence continues at coordinate 458 of JAOAEN010000253.1, read as the reverse complement.
CCACCCTTGCGCGGTCAATGACCGCCGCCTGTGCCAGGCGGTATATCCCGCGGGGACGGGCGGTTGCCAGGGCCTGGGCCGCGATTTCCCGTGCCGTCTCCTCAAGGCGTGCTGCCCCGGCGCGCGCGGGGAGCAGCCCGAGCACCCGGGACATGTCAAGCCTGGCCGGTAGCTCAAGCCGGTAAATCTCGCTGGCGTTTTTTTCCATTACCGGTCTCGAATTTATCTTAGCCTATCCTGACTTCAGGTGCAAAATGCCTTCGTGCCGCTGGCTGGGGGAGGTAAACAGTCCCCGGCGCGACAGGAGATAAACATGGCTTGCCGTAAAGCTAACTACGTGAGGTAGCCGTCTTTACCCTTCCCGCCGAAGCCCCACGGGCGGATAACGGCAAACAGCCAGGGTTTTTCCTGCCGGGTGATGATGAGCGGGCAGTGGGGGCTGTCTCTTATACACATCT
>JAOAEN010000252.1 GCA_026416775.1 Dehalococcoidales bacterium | reverse complement strand
AGATGTGTATAAGAGACAGGTACGTGATGAGGGTGCTGGAGAGTTGGTCGGTGGAAGGGCGCCGTGATGGAGCATATCAGCGAGATACTCAAAAGACAGACCCGGACAGGTTCATCAAGGGAAAATATGGGCACATGGTCCGCCGCTAGCGGTGGGGCGGAGGCGGGGGAGGCATGCCCTGTCTGCGGCGGTGCCGGGAAGATCCATCCGCGCCTTCCCGACGGCAGGCCGGACTACAGCCGTGTGGTGCCCTGTAAGTGTGTCGGCGGGGAGCCGGAGACCGAGCGTAAGGCGCGCCTCAAGCGCTACAGCAACCTCGGCTCATTGGAGAGGCTCACCTTTGACAACCTGATGCCTGAAGGCAGGAGTGCCAGCCGCCGTAATCAGGAGCTTTTCAGGCAGGCCTGTGAGAAGGCGCGCGAGTTTGCCGCCTCTCCCAGGGGCTGGTTTGTGCTCTCTGGCCCCAGCGGCTGTGGCAAGACCCACCTCGCCGCGGCGATTGCCAATGAGTGTATCGCCCGGAACCAGCCGGTGCTCTATATCACCGTTCCCGATTTCCTTGACCGCGTGCGTATCTCGTTCAACCCGGAAAGCGAGATGTCCTACGACGCTTTTTTCGAGCAGGTGAAGAATGCCCCGGTCCTTGTCCTTGACGACCTCGGCGTGCAGTCGGCAACACCGTGGGCGAGGGAAAAACTGGACCAGCTACTTACCTACCGTTTCAACAACGAGCTTCCCACCGTGCTCGTCCTTGCGGTGGGCCTGGACAGCCTTGATGACAGGCTGCGCACACGTCTTACCGATAGCCGGCTCTGTCAGGTCCGCGTGCTCGAGGAGACCCTCCCCACGCCGATCTATGGCTGGTCGCCCGAATTTGAGCTTCAGAAGAACATGACCTTCGTCAATTTCCGCCGCCGCCATGACCTCACGGTGGAGCAGCAGGAAAACATGGATGAGGCCTACCGGCTTGCCTTTGAGTTTGCCAAGAACCCTGACGGCTGGCTCGTCTTCATGGGAGAGACCGGCTGTGGCAAGACCCACCTCGCCGCCGCCATCGTCAACTACCGCTATGAAAAAGGGGAGCCGGCGCTTTTCGTCGTCGTGCCCGATTTTCTTGACCACCTGCGCTCCGCCTTCAGCCCCGAGAGCAAGGTCTCCTATGATGAACTCTTTGAAAGCGTGAAGACCGCCCCCCTCCTTGTCCTTGATGACTTCGGTGAGCAGTCAACCAATCCGTGGGTGAAGGAGAAGCTCTACCAGCTCATCAACTACCGCTATAACCGGCGTCTCCCCACGGTGATCACCACGCGTCTTTCCCTTGATGAGATCATGGCCGAGGTGGATAGCTCCATCAGCTCTCGCCTTGTTGACCGCCAGATAAGCGTTACCTTCAATATCATTGCCCCGGACTACCGCACCGAGCGCCGTCCGACTGGCCGACGCAGCCCGGGCACGCGAGGGCGCCCCCCGCGCTACCAGTCTTAGGCACCTCTGGAGACGAGGTGCGGTTCTTGGAGTTTTTGACGGGGCGTTTGCGCCCGTTCAATTTTCTGTGGTTAATCAGGTTCTTATTGCAAGATAGTCTGGTCAGTTCTGGACGTGGTGACTTTCTATGCTCACCCCCTTGATCCCCCTCTCACACAGTATCATCTACATGATTGGTAAATTCGGTTGTGTGAGAGGGGGAGAAATTATTTAAGAGGGGCTTCGCCCCTCTATGTTTACTCCCCTTTGAGGTGTAAAGC
>JAOAEN010000251.1 GCA_026416775.1 Dehalococcoidales bacterium | reverse complement strand
GGATTCGCTTATCGTAGTTGGCTTCAATAATCTGGCGACCCCTCTGTAAAAATTTCTCTACGGGGTCGGGGAGTGTCGCGTTAAAGCCGGATTCGGCAGCCAGTGCAGCGATTTGAGCACCCATTGCCCCCGCGCCCAGGACGACGAAATTCTTGATTTCTTTCATCTGGCTTAGCTCCTTAAATTTTATTCAGGGAAAGAGGTTTACTTTTTTACAGGCTCAAATGCGTAGAAAACCCGTTCGCAGATCTTGGTCTCTTTTTTCACGTCGATCGGGTGAGCCGGGACCTCGAAGACCACGAACTGGACTTCATCGCCCTCCTTCAACTTGCCTTCCGGGCAGTTGATGATGCGAGCCAGGAGATGGCGGAGGGGGGCATCCTTACCGAAGTTCAGCCAGGCGATAATCAGCGGGCAATCGAAACCTGCCGGTGCCCCGGCGAGGGTTTCGGTGAAAGCCACGACCTTTGCCCGTTTTGGTAGGTCAACCCACTCCAGGTCTTCCGACCAGCAGGCGGGGCAGATTACGCCGGGCGGAAAAGCGATGTGACCGCATTTCTTGCACTTTGTGGTGGTGAATCTGCCGGCTCTCAGGTTATCGTAAAAAACGTAGTTGCGGTTAAATTCAGGGCATTCCAGCGGCCACTGGTCCATTTCAGCAATATATTTACCATCAAGGGCTGGTGTACCAACAATCTGGGCTGTTTTTAATTCTGCCATTTTCTTCTCCTCAAATTTGATCCTTCATTTCCAAAATCAATTCTTGTCAACTGGCTCGGTACCATAGATAATCACGGTATGCTGGGCGCAGGTACCGCTCAGGTTATGCGCCAGACCGAATTTGGCACTCTTCACCTGATTGATAGCGCGACCCTGCAACTGGCGGCAGATTTCCAGTGATTGACGGGCGCCGGAAGCGCCGAAGGGGTGACCGACGCTGAGCAGTCCGCCATCAGTGTTCACCGGATGCTTGCCCTTAAGAGTAATGGCACCGGAAGCCACGTAGGGGCCACCCTCGCCTTTCTTGCAGAATCCCAGCTCTTCCAGTTCAATGATTTCCGAGATGGTGAAGCAGTCATGCACCTGCACCACATCGATATCCTCAGGGGTCAATTTGGCAGCTTTGAAGGCGATTTCGCCGGCTTTTTTCAGGTGCGGCCATTCAGCCAGCGTTTCGCCGGGCCAGTTGGCAGAGACACTGTGGGTAGCATGCTGACCGGTGCCGCGGATGTAAACCAGCGGCCGATCCGACATCTCTTTTGCCCTTTCTTCCGAGGCGATGATAACCACCGAAGCGCCGTCTGAAAGCGGGCAGCAGTCATACAGGGTGAAGGGGTCTGCAATCACGCGGGCAGACAGGGCTTCTTCCATGGTCAGGGTTTTACCGGAGAATTGACCCTTGGGATTGGAAGCACCGAAATTGTAGTTGGTCACGGAAACCGCAGCCATCTGCTCCTTGGTGGTACCGTAGCGCTTCATGTGCATCTTGGCAATCATCGCAAAGAAGGGCGGCGGCACGCCAAGCCCCATCGCTGAGTCCCAGTCATGGTCGTTGACGGCAAGCTGGGTGTAGTTGGTCTCCCAGCGCTGCGGGAGATACACCTTCTCCGCTCCCGTCACGAGGATCACCTCGGCAATGCCCGCTTCAATCAGCCCCTTGGCAACGATGATTGCCGAGTTTGAGCCGGCACAGAGGGTATCCACGCGGATACAGATTGAAGTCGGCCTGATACCGAGCCTGTGGGCAACAAGCGGGGCGGTGTTCAGGGCTGAAGAATGTCTGCCC
>JAOAEN010000250.1 GCA_026416775.1 Dehalococcoidales bacterium | reverse complement strand
CCGCCGTAGGTGTCCACGATGATCTTGCGCCCGGTACAGCCCGTATCCGAGACCGGGCCACCGATAACGAACTCGCCCGTGCCGTTGACGTAATAGGCGGTGTCCGCATCAATGAGCGAGGAAGGAATCACCTCCCTGACCACATGCTTCACAATATCCCGCTCGATCCGCTCAAGGCTCACGCCCTCATCATGCTGGGCACCGATCACAACGTTGTCCACGCGCTTCGGTCTGCCGTTGCTGTATTCCACCGTCACCTGGCTCTTGCCGTCCGGGCGCAGGTAGGGGATGATCCCCTCCTTCCTCACCTGGGCAAGGCGGCGGCAGAGCCTGTGTGCCAACGCAATCGTCAGGGGCATGAGCTCAGGGGTCTCGTTACAGGCAAAGCCCACCACCATCCCCTGGTCGCCGGCACCGGTCCTGTCGAGATCGTCCCGGGAGCCCTTCCTCACCTCAAGCGATTTGCTCACTCCCTTGTCAATATCGGGAGACTGGGGCTTGATGGAGACAAGCACCCCCACCGAGCGGTAATCAAAGCCGTATTCGGGCTTGGTATAGCCGATCTCGCGGATAACGTCCTTGACCACCTGGGCAACATCAACGTAACACCTCGTGGTAATTTCCCCCATGACGATGACCAGACCCGTCGTCGTGGCCACTTCGCAGGCGACCCTCCCGTAAGGGTCTTCGGCAAGGATGGCATCAAGGACGGCATCCGCCACCTGGTCGCAGATCTTGTCCGGATGCCCCTCGGTCACCGATTCTGAAGTCAGAAGATAGCGGGGAGCGGAAGCAAAGTTATTGGTCATCTCTCACCTCCATGCGGTGACGGAACATGCTAGGTCCCTTCCTGCCAGCCCTCAAGGTACCTCTGCTGTTCGGGGGTAAGGACATCAATCGTCACCCCCATTGCCCTGAGCTTGAGGCGCGCCACCTCGCGGTCAATTTCATCGGGCACCGCGTGCACCTTCACCGTAAGCCTGCCCCGGTTCTTCACGAGATACTCCGCACACAGTGCCTGGTTGGCAAAGCTCATGTCCATCACGCTTGCCGGATGCCCCTCGGCCGCCGCAAGGTTCACAAGCCTGCCCTCCCCGAGGAGGTAAAGCCGCCGCCCGTCCCTGAGGCTGTACTCGTCAACAGAACTGCGGATACGCCTCTTCCCGCGGCTCAGGCCCTCAAGTGCCGGTATATTTATCTCCACATCAAAATGCCCGCTGTTTGCCAGGATGGCACCGTCCTTCATCTCCTCAAGGTGCCCGCGGTCGATCACGTTCTTGTCCCCGGTGACGGTGATGAAGACATCGCCGATCTTTGCGGCCTGCATCATCGGCATGACCTCATAGCCGTCCATCACCGCTTCCAAGGCGCGCACCGGCTCGACCTCGGTGACGATGACATGGGCCCCGAGTCCCTTTGCCCGCATGGCAACACCTCTGCCCACCCAGCCGTAACCGCAGACGACGACCTTCTTCCCCGCCCAGAGGATGTTGGTCGCCCGGGTGATGCCGTCAATCGTGCTCTGCCCGGTACCGTAGCGGTTGTCAAAGAGATGCTTGGTGGGAGTATCATTCACCGCAATGACGGGATATTTCAGCTGCCCCGCACGCTCCATGCTGCGCAGCCGTATCACCCCCGTGGTGGTCTCCTCGGAACCCCCGATGATGTCGCCGATGAGCCCGGGGCGCTTTGCATGAACGGTGGTAACGAGGTCTGCCCCGTCGTCAATGGTGATATGCGGCTTACGGTCAAGCACCGCATTGATATGGCGGTAATAAGTTGCACTGTCCTCAC
>JAOAEN010000024.1 GCA_026416775.1 Dehalococcoidales bacterium | reverse complement strand
GTTCGTAGACTACTTCAACTACGTGGAAAACCACAACGGCGTGGTCAAGGCACTTCCCACCGATGAGAACTTCATGCCGCGCCTGGACGTGCTTGAGCAGAACATCACCCCGAAGACGAAAGCCGTGCTCATCAACTCGCCCAACAATCCCACCGGTGTCGTCTACAGCGCGGCGTTGATGGAGCAGATGTCCGCAGTCCTGCGCCGCAAGGAAGCACAGTACGGCACTGAGATCTTCATCATCAGCGATGAGCCGTACAAGAAGATCATTTATGACGGGCTAACATACCCTTCACCCCTGAACTTCCACCGCCACAGTATCATCTGCACCTCGCACTCCAAAGACCTCTCCATCCCCGGCGAGAGGATCGGCTATATTGCCCTGCATCCCGAATGCGAGCAGCACGATGAGATGATCAAGGGGTTCATCTTCTGCACCCGCGTGCTCGGCTTCATCAACGCCCCCGCCTTCATGCAGAACGTCATCCGTAACATCCAGGGGGTCACCATACCCGTTGCCGAATACCAGCGCAAGCGGGACTTCATCTACGATAACCTCGTCAGGATGGGCTACCGGGTCAACAAACCACAGGGGGCATTCTACATCTTCCCGAAATGCCCGATTGAGGATGACATCGCCTTCGTCCACGAGCTCCAGCGCGAGCACCACGTGCTCACCGTGCCCGGGGTCGCCTTCGGGATACGGGGTTACTTCCGCCTCGTTTACTGCGTGGAAGACGACCTCCTGGAAAAGTCCATACCCGGTCTGGAAGCCATGGCAAGAAAATACGGGCTGATGAAATAGACACCAGCCCGCCCGTAAACCGGGATAGGGAAGCCCCCAAACGAAAAGAAAACTGTGCCTTAGAGTTCGCTACTTGTCCAGCCCGCGCTGCATGCCCCTCAGGTAGCTCATCTCCCCGATGTGCTGGGAAGCATGCCCGACGATGATAGAAAACACGACCGCCACCGGCATCTCCCCGCCCCAGGGCATCTTGATCTTCCGCTCAAAGTCGGCATCCTTGAGCGTGGCAAGGTAGGCCTTCGTCTGGGCACGCACCGCATCCACATAGGTAAGGAGCCTGTTCAGCTCCGGCACACGGAAAGCATTGACCTGCTCCACGGTGTAGTGGGCGCCGGCCTCGTTCCTGTCGATGCCCAGTCTTTCATACCACTTCTCTGTCTCCCAGAGCTCTTTACCGCCCCTGAGATGCACCTGTACAAAGCTGTCCTCGGACTTGGCAATGTGGAAGAGGATAAGCCCGATGGAGTTACAGCCCGAACACGGGCGCCATTTCACCTCGTCCTGGGTGAGCCCGTCAAGCACCCTCTTCAGGCCGCGCTCAATCCCGTCCAGCTCCAACCCGATATACTCTTTCAGGTTCATTTCTTCCCTCCTTGAATTCAGTCTTCAAGCTGCATACGTAATTATATGGGCAGGGAGGAGCGGCGTCAATCTCGGTAACGTCCGCATCGTGCCTGCAGCTTGTCTTGCATTTGCGGCAGAAGCTGTGCTATACTTTCCGAGAGTCGGGCACTCCGTGCCGGGACTTTTCATTGCGGGCGTAGCCCGGAATACGCCTGGACTATCAGAGGAACCTTTGTTAGCTGGTTACGGTCTCATCGGGCTATTCTTCATCGCCGTCCTCATCTTTTCTCTGGCCCTTGTGGTCATCCCCGTCGTCCTGCGTTACCTGGGGATCGTCCCCGCCAGGCCGGGGGGCGTGAAGCAGTCCGTTTTTGAATGCGGAATGGAGACCATCGGGCGGACATGGGTGCAGTTCAACTTCCGCTACTACTACTACGCCCTGGTCTTCCTTGCGCTTGACGTGCTCTTCATCTTCCTCTATCCCTGGGCAATGAAGCTGCGGGAGCTCGGTGCTTACGGGCTCACCGCCGCCTTCATCCTCGTCCTCATCGTCATCATCGGCTATGTCTATGCCTGGAAGAAGAAGGCCCTGGAATGGAAATGAACCTGAAGCCACGCATTTACGAACCAGACGAGCTTGACCGGCACGAGGCGGAGTCGATTGCCGCCTTGAAGGCGAAAAGCCAGCTACCCATCCCCGACCCCGACGACTGGCTTGACGAAGAAATCAAGCGAAACGTGCTGCTCACTACCGCTGATGCGGTGCTGAACTGGGCGCGGCGTTCCTCGCTCTGGCCGGTGATCTGCTTTCCTGCCTGCTGTGCCTTTGAGTTCATCGCCGCGGAAGGACCGCGTTTTGACATCTCGCGCTTCGGCATGGAGATCCTTCGGGCTTCGCCAAGGCAGGCAGACCTCATGATCACGGCGGGTACCCTCACCTGGAAGATGGCACCCGTAGTGCGCCGCGTTTACGAGCAGATGCCGGAGCCGAAGTGGGTGATCGCCATGGGCGCCTGTGCCATCAGCGGGGGGATTTTCCGTTCCTCGTACGCCGTGGTACCCGGATATAACCGTATTGTCCCGGTGGACGTGTACGTTCCGGGGTGTCCACCCCGCCCCGAAGCCCTGATCCACGGTATCAGGCTCCTCCAGAAGAAGATTGCCCGGCAGAAGAACAGGATCCAGCTCCCGGAAATCAGGCTACCGAAGCCGGGGGGTAAGTCCAGATGACCGTCATCCTCAAGGCAAAGGATATCATCGCAAGGCTCAGCGAGAAATTCCCCGGCTGTCTTGCCGAAGCCGGCACGGACAGCGTGCTCGTGGAAGCGGCTGCCATCCCGGCGGTGGTACAATACCTCAGGGAAGGCGAAGGGCTTGAGTTTGACTACCTCAACTTCATCACTGCGGTCGACTACTATCAGTATTTTGAAGTGGTGTACCACCTCACCTCCCTGAAACACAACCATGCCATCTTCCTCAAGACACGCTGTTACGACCGTGAGAACCCTTCCGTACCCTCGGTGGTGGGTATCTTTCAGGGGGCGGATTTTCAGGAGCGGGAGATCTACGACCTTTTCGGCATCAAGTTTGAGGGACATCCCGACCTCCGGCGGATCTTTCTCTGGGAAGGATTCCCGGGACACCCGCTGCGAAAGGACTTTAACCAGTGACCACGCGAGAGATAACACTGAAGACCGAGCCGTTTGTCCTCAACGTGGGGCCGTTACACCCCAGCACCCACGGTGTCTACCGCATGCGCACCACGCTCGACGGCGAGGTCGTCCTTGATATTGAGCCGGTGTTCGGCTACCTCCACCGCGGGATTGAAAAGCTCATGGAAGAGCGCACGTTTACCGGCATCATCCCGCTTACCGACCGGCTGGACTACATCTCACCGATGAGCAATAACCTCGCCTACTGTCTTGCCGTGGAAAAGCTCTGCGGGATAAAGGTACCGGAGCGTGCGGAGTACCTGCGCGTCATCATGGCGGAGCTACAGCGCCTTGCCAACCACTGTATTGCGGTGGGCTCGTTCCTCAACGACGCCGGTGCTTACTTCACCCCCTTCATGTACACCTTCCGCGAGAGGGAGAAGATCGTTGACCTCTTTGAGATGGTGAGCGGGCAGCGCATGACCTATAACTACATGAGGATCGGCGGGGTCAGCCAGGACATCCCCGAGGAATTCCTGCCGGCGCTGGCCAAGCTCTTGGACCAGCTTGAACGCTTCGTGGACGAATACGATTTCCTTCTCAAGGAGAATGAAATCCTCATCGCCCGCGCCAAAGGAGTTGGCATCTTACCGAAAGAGGTCGCCATCAACTGCGGCATCAGCGGCCCCGTCGCCCGTGCCAGCGGCATCAGGCGCGACCTGCGCCGGGACGACCCCTATTCCATTTACGACCGCTTTGAATTTGACATCCCCGTCGGTGAAAACGGTGATTCCTACGACCGCTACCGCGTGCGCGTCGCGGAGATGCGCCAGAGCCTGCGCATCATCCGCCAGGCAATGAAGGACATCCCGGCGGGCCCCGTGAAGGCTGAGGTACCCCAGGTTGTCCGCCCGCCGGCAGGCGAGGTCTATGCCCACATTGAAGCCCCCAAGGGGGAACTCGGCTTTTACATCGTCTCTGACGGCTCAATCGCCCCCTACCGCTGCCACGTGCGCCCGACAAGCCTTATCAACCTCACCGCGCTGCGGCAGATGGTGCGGGGCTGGAAGGTAGCGGACCTCATCGTCATCTTTGGGAGCATTGACATTACCATGGGCGAGGTGGATAGATAATGCCTGACATAAGCCCGCTCCTCACAGGACACTTGCCGGCAGCCACCGCGGCATACTGGCCGGGCGGCTACTGGGGGCACTGGGCCTTCTACACCACCGCCCTCATCACCTTTGCCCTGCTCATGGTCATGGGGGCAATCTACATCGAGCGCCGGCTCCTGGGGAGAATGCAGTCGCGCCTCGGTCCCAACCGCACCGGGCCTTTCGGGCTCTTACAGCCAGTTGCCGATGCACTGAAGGTGCTCATCAAGGAAGATATCATCCCGCAGCCAGCGGACAGGCTCGTCCACTGGCTGGCACCGGTCGTTGCCTTCGTGCCGGTGGTGATGATCTTTGCCGTGGTACCCTTCCAGAAAGGGGCGCTGCTTGCCGACCTCAACATCGGTATCCTCTACGTGGTGGCGGTAAGCTCGCTGACCACGGTGGGCATCTTCATGGCGGGGTGGGGCTCAAGCAACAAGTACTCGCTCCTCGGGGCGATGCGCAACGTTGCCGCCGTGGTGAGCTACGAGATACCCCTCGTGCTTTCCATCCTCGGCGTGGTGCTGATCGCCGGCTCGCTTTCCCTGAACGAGATCGTGCTTGCGCAGGACATCCCATTCATCTTCCTGCAGCCGATGGGGTTTTTGCTCTTCTTCATGGCTGCCTGCGCCGAGATCAACCGCAGCCCCTTCGACCTCATGGAGGCTGACTCGGAAATCGTCGCCGGTTTCCACACCGAATATTCCGGCATGAAATTTGCCATGTTCTACCTCGTGGAATATGCCGAGGCAATCGCTATGTCTGCCATCATCAGCGTGCTTTTCCTCGGCGGCTGGCGCGGGCCGCTGCTGCCTCCCTGGCTGTGGTTCGTCATCAAAGTATTTGCCGTTTTTGGTTTTATGGTCTGGACGAGGGCAACATTCCCCCGCGTGCGTATCGACCAGCTCATGGCATTCGCCTGGAAGTTTTTGCTTCCGCTTTCGCTCATCAACCTGTTCGTCACCGCAATCCAGGTGCTGACGATACCCGATGCACCGTGGCTTGTGTTCATCATCAATACTGCGGTCATGATCCTGCTCGTAATCATCTGGTCAGGACTTTTTAAAGTGGGGTGGGGTAGAGTTGAAGTTTGAACATTTTGGACTCGGGCTGCTCAAGGGGATGACGGTAACCTTCAGGCACATCTTCCGTCATCCTACGGTGAACCAGTACCCGTACCAGCGGCTCAACGTCTCGCGGCGGATACGCGGTAACGAGCTTGTCTGGGACAAAAAACGGTGTACCGGCTGCGCCACTTGTGCCAAAGCCTGCCCGCAGGGTGCCATTGAAATCGTCACCGGGGCCAACCCGGTGGAGAACAGGTACGAGGTGCGCACCTACCGCGTGGACACAGGCTACTGTATCCAGTGCGGGCTGTGCGTGGAATCCTGCCCTTACGATGCCATCTTCATGGGTTATGCCTACGAGCGGGCGAAGTACCGGAGGCGCGATCTCGTGCAGGAAAACGATACGCTTCTTGAATCAAAGGAGCGGCCAAAGAGCGGCTACTTCCACCCCGAAGTGGCGGCAGGGCTGCCGGCGCAGACATTGCTCGTTGAGAAGATCGTGGAGAGGAAGGACTGATGGGACTTGCGGCGGCTTTCTGGGTGATGGCGGTCTTTGCAGTTGCCGCAGCGCTCCTGGTGGTGAGCCTGCGGAACATCTTCCGCACCGCTCTTGCCCTGATCGTCTGCTTCATCGCCGTAGCCGGGCTTTACATTACCCTGAGCGCCGATTTCCTTGCCGCGGCGCAGATCCTCGTCTACGTGGGGGCGATTTCGGTGCTCATCATCCTCGCCATTATGATGACGCGAGAGGTCCGCCAGGGGAACCCGGCAAACCGCCCGCTGAAGCTCCCGGTACTGGCGGTTGCCGTCGTCCTGCTGGGGCTTCTGGTGTACGTCGTGGTGGCAAGCCCGTGGCAGGTATCCGGCACTCCGCCGCTTGCTCCCACGACCGGGCCGCTTTCCAGGCTGCTTTTCGGTAGTCAGGGCTATGTCCTTGCCACGGAGATCTGTGCCGTGCTGATCCTGGCTGCGATCCTGGGGGCAATTGTTCTGGCAAAGGAGAAGGAAGAGTGACCGTCGGGCTTGAGCACTACCTCGTCCTTGCCGCGGTGCTTTTCTGCATCGGGCTCTACGGGGCGCTGACCCGCCGCAATGCGGTGGTCATTCTGATGTGCATTGAGATCATGCTCAATGCGGTGAACCTCACGCTCATCGCCTTCTCCCGTTACGTGGTGCCCCAGCTCCTCACGGGGCAGGTCTTTGCCATCTTCGTGATGGTCGTCGCCGCGGCGGAGGTGGCGGTGGGCGTGGCGATTATCCTTGCCATCTACCGGGGGCTGACGGATATTGATGTCAACAACATCAACCTCTTGAAGTGGTAACTCTGGCTTGCGGGATGATGGGCCAGTCCCGCAGGGTGAGGGGTTTAAAAGACCGCACCCGAAAAGGAGAAAAATGGCTGAAGAAAAGAGGAAGGGGAAAATGGCAAAGGGTGGATTTTTCGGGGTGTTCTGGTTTGCCGGATGGCTTTTCACCATCGGGTTTGCCAACCTGGTATGGTGGAAGATCATCCTGGGCATCGTTGTCTGGCCATTCTACCTTGGCGATGCCGTGCTGGCACTCCAGGGCTAGGCCGGAAACAGGAATTAACCGCCAGGAGCTTGCCGTCCACAGGGACTGAATATGTGGGTAGAAGTTAAGCGAACAAGGCTTCTCGTCTTTGCCGAGATGTGGAAGGAATGTTTCGAGGGGGAAGGCATACCCGCCCGCATCATGCCGGCGCAGGGGCTCCCCATCGGGCAAGAGATTGCGGAATATGTCATCCTGGTACCCGAAGACAAGGAACACGTGATCCGTGATATTTTAAGGAAGCTATGACCATACCCTATCAGTGCATCTGGCTCATCATGCTGCTGCCGCTTGCGGCGTTTATCGCCAACGGTCTCTTCCTGCGGCCGTGGGTGAAGAAGCAGTCTCCGGCCTACGGCTATGTTACGATCATCGCGATTGCCGCCTCGGCAGCCCTTGCTATCTGGGCGCTCCTTTCCGTGATGCGCACCGAAGACCATGTTATCCCCGTCCCCGACGTGAGCTGGGCCGTCATTGAAGGCGGGGTAAGCATCCACCTCGGCATCATCATGGACCAGCTTTCTGCCCTCATGGCGGTGGTGGTCTCGGTGATTTCGCTTACGGTGCAGATTTACTCGCTCGGCTACATGGCACATGATGAAGCCGGCTATTACCGCTACTACACGTTCATGTCGCTTTTCACCTTCGCCATGCTGGGGCTTTCCCTTTCCGATAACCTGCTCTTCACCTTCGTCTTCTGGGAGCTTGTCGGGCTCTGCTCGTACCTCCTCATCGGCTTCTGGTACCACAAGAAATCGGCAGCCGATGCGGCGAAGAAGGCGTTCATCGTTACCCGCATCGGGGACTTTGGCTTTCTTGCCGGCATCCTCATCCTCTACCTGAACACCGGCACTTTTGATATTGCCCGGCTCCACGAGCTTGCCGTCACCGGCGTGCTTACCGGCACGGTGCTCATGTGGGCGGCGATCGGGCTTTTTGCCGGAGCCATCGGGAAAAGCGCGCAGTTCCCGCTCCACGTATGGCTTCCCGATGCCATGGAAGGCCCCACGCCGGTCTCCGCCCTCATCCATTCGGCGACAATGGTATGCGCCGGTGTCTTCCTTGTGGCACGCACGATGCCGCTCTTCGTCTTCTCCCAGCCAGCGATTACCCTCGTTGCGGTGATCGGCGGCTTTACCGCCATCTTCGCCGCCACGATGGGGCTTACCGCCAACGACATCAAGCGGGTACTTGCCTATTCGACGATCAGCCAGATTGGCTACATGATGCTGGGGCTGGGCTCGGTGGGTATGACACTTGCCGGGGAAATCACCTCCGGCGCCCTCCATGCCGGCACCGAAGAACTCCTCATCATCACGAAGGGTGCGGTTGCTATCGGCATGTTCCACCTCTTCACCCACGCCTTCTTCAAGGCCCTGCTCTTTATGGGGGCAGGCAGCGTGAGCCACGCCACCGGCACCTTTGACATGAGGCTCATGGGGGGCTTAAGGCGGGCGATGCCCTGGACATACGCCACCTTCCTCATCGGCAGCCTGAGCCTTGCCGGCATCTGGCCGCTTGCCGGCTTCTGGAGCAAGGACGAAATCCTGGCAGGTGCCTTCAGGGCACAGCCGGTGCTTTTTGCCCTTGCCCTCATCACCGTTTTCCTCACCGCTTTCTACATGTTCCGTGCCATTTTCATGACCTTCCACGGCGCATACCGCGGCGGTGCCCACGAAGCGGGCCATGAACACGGGCACCTCCACGAGTCGCCATGGATCATGGTGGCACCGCTCGTGTTTCTTGCCGTCATGGCAGTTATCGCCGGCTGGTGGAACCTGAACGGCGACTTCAACAGATTCTTTGCCCATGAGGCAGAGGCGCAGGGCTTCGTCAGTTTCTTCACCGTCTTTGCGCATAGGGTAGATGGCATGCCGCTTGCCCCTGTCTCGCTCATCGTCGCCATTCTGGGCATCTTTTCCGCCTACGCGGTCTATATCCGCCGCTGGGTCACCGCCGAGACGCTGGGCAAGGTCTTCCGCCCGCTTTACCTGCTCTTCGTGAACAAGTACTACTTTGACAGGCTCTACGAGGACATCATCGTAAGACAGCTGCTCATGAGGGGGCTTTTCCGTGCTTTTGCCTGGTTTGACCGTAACGGCGTTGACGGTGCGGTGGATGCCGTTGCCGAGACGGTCATCGAAGGCGGGCAAACCCTGCGCCGCATCCAGACGGGGCAGCTACAGCTCTACGGGCTTTTCATCGGCATTGGCGTGGTGATAATCGCAATATGCGTGATCTTTTTCGGCTGATAGCTTTTTACATGACAGGTGGTTTGAATTAAGTAAAGATGGGCTTTAACTATCTATCAACCATACTGTTCCTTCCGGCGCTGGGTGCCATTGTCATCGCCCTCCTGCGGGGCACCGGGGAAAGGTGGCTCAGGCGCATCGCCCTCATCTTCACTCTCGTCCCGCTTGCCCTTTCCCTCTACCTCTTCGTTACCTTTGACCGGGCAGCGGGGGGCTTCCAGTTCGTGGAAGACTACCTCTGGATTGCCCCGCTCGGGGCACATTACCACCTGGGCGTGGACGGGCTGAGTCTGCCGCTCCTCCTGCTCACCACGCTGCTCGGCTTCCTTGCCGTGCTCATTTCATGGAAGGTCCACGAGCGCGTACGCGAGTATTTTGCCTGGCTGCTTCTCCTTGAGACGAGCATCATCGGGGTCTTCGTCTCACTCGACCTGCTCCTTTTCTTCATCATGTGGGAGATCGAGGTGGTCCCGATGTATTTCCTCATTTCAATCTGGGGCTCGGGGAGAAGGGAATACTCCGCCATCAAGTACGTCGTTTACACGCTTTTCGGCAGCGCCTTCATGCTCGCCGGTATCCTGAGCCTCTATTTTGCCACCGGAAGTCTGAACATGGTGGAGATCACCCGCCAGGGGCTGGGCTACGTCCAGAAGATGCTCCCGGCGGCGGTGATCTTCTGGCTCCTCCTCATTGGCTTTGCGGTGAAGCAACCGGTATTCCCGCTGCACACCTGGCTACCCGATGCCCACACCGATGCCCCCACCGCGGTGAGCGTGATGCTTGCCGGGGTGCTCATCAAGATGGGGGGCTACGGCATGATCCGCCTCTGCGTGGGCTTCTTCCCGGGGGTCGCCCAAAGCTACGCCCTGCTCATGATTGTCCTGGCACTCATCGGCATCATCTACGGGGCTGCCGTAACGCTGATGCAGAAGGACATCAAGAGGTTAATCGCCTACAGCAGCATCTCCCACATGGGCTACGTGCTGCTCGGCATTTTTGCGCTGGGTAACCTGAGCCTCGTGGGGGCATCGCTGCAGATGGCAAGCCACGGTCTCGTCACCGGGCTCCTCTTTGCGCTGGCGGGGCTGGTCATCCACAATATTGAGGTGCGCGACCTCTCCCGCCTCGGCGGGCTGGCACGGCAGGTGCCGGTGATGACGGCGGTCTTTTCCATCGCCAGGCTTGCCTCGCTGGGGCTGCCGACGACGAGCGGTTTTGCCGCCGAGTTCCTTATCTTCCTCGGCAGCTACATAAGCCCGGTAGTGGCCCATATCGGCGTCTACACCATCATCGCCATCAC
>JAOAEN010000249.1 GCA_026416775.1 Dehalococcoidales bacterium | reverse complement strand
AGATGTGTATAAGAGACAGGATGAGACGACCGTAAAGGGCGCCGAGTTCGGCTGCGAGAACATGTGGCTGCTGCCCGGCGGTCCCAAGGAGGTCCGGCTCTTTGATGCCAATACCCAGCCTTACGACCGCTTTTTCGGCTTCTACGCCTACAACTACGACAATATCCGCGACCTCTGCGCCGAAGCCGAGGTCTATATCGGCGGGGAAAAGCACGTCATCACCAAGAGCTTTGCCATGTTCATCCCCGCGGGGCTTGAAGTGGGCCCGATCATCCTGCGCAACATTACCAAGCCGATCTTCTTCACCCAGGAATTCCCCTGCGGCAAGGCCCTCAAGAAGAAATAACGGAAGACCACAACCCGAGCGGGAAGCATTCTCCTGAAGCGGTGCTTCCCGCTTTTTTATTCAAAGGAGGAGGTCACGATGGCAGAGACAAAGTACGGGAAATACATCCTGAGCGAGCTCAGGATGCCGAAGATCGAAGCGCCCTGGAGCCCGCCGAACCTCGGGCCGGCCGGCGGGGGCAGGAGCGGGCGCGTGCTCTATCTCGACAGCAGTATTGTCCCCGGGGCCTATTACATGGAGTGCGTCTGGGTGATGCCGAGGCCTCCGGTTACCACCCGCAAGACGGGCACCGAAGCCCACACGCACGACTACGATGAGATCATCGCCTTTATCGGGACAAACCCCGAAGACCCCTACGACCTCGGGGCAGAGGTGGAACTCTGGCTTGATGACGAAAAGCACATCATCACGCGGACAAGCCTCGTCTTCATCCCGGCAGGGCTCAAGCATGCCCCGCTCTACTTCCTCAAGGTGGAAAGACCAGTCTTCCACTTCACGACCGGTCCGGCAAAGCTCTACTTCTAGAGGCTTTTGAGATAGGCGGCAATTGTGCCGGCAAGGTCAAGGGCATTGGCTTCGATGTAGGCTTTTGCCTTAACTATATCATACCCTGCGGGGTTACCGAAATAACCGCCAGGGATGAGTTTTCTTGTCTCTTCGTCGCTCCTGCCCAGGTTGCGGAGGTCTTCGTCGGTAAGACGTGTTGCCTCAAGCTTCCTTGCCATGGCCTCGTCGACATGCTCCGGGAAATAGGCAAGCGCCACACCCGTCTCCATTGAGCCGGCATGATAATCGGCATAACGTCCGGTGCTTTCCATCGATGGGGGTGCGCGGCGCACCAGGATGTGGGGCTCATCACCGCTAAGACGAAACCGGCGGAGTTCCTGAGGCGTGATGAGATAGCGCACGTCCATGCCGGTCTCGGCGCGGACCTTACTTAGGGCATCAAGTGCGGTCCGGCAGTGACGGTGGTCGGCATGCCAGTTGATGACAAAGACACGTCTGAAATGCCAGCGGCAAAGCAGGCTGACAATGTCATGGATGATTGCTGCCATCGTTTCCTCGCGCACCGAAAACGTGCCGGCAAAAGCCGCCGTGGCGGGGCTGACCCCCCAGTAGTTAGGAGGACTGATAAGGGCTTCAATGCCCTGTTTTTCCAGATGGCGCCGCGTAAGCGTACTCAGGAGATGGGCGGCGAACATGTCCACGGCAAGCCCCATATGGGGACCGTGCTCTTCAATGATCCCCAGAGGCATAAGCACCACCGCACCCCTTGCCACAGCCCTTTCAACAGCCGTCCAGGGCATATTTACCATGGTCTCATCAAAAATGGAATAGCTCATGCGCTCACGCTCCAGTCATGACGGATGATGTACTCTGAAAAGGTACCTGCTGGAAAATCAGGCGGGCGGTAAAGCCATATAC
>JAOAEN010000248.1 GCA_026416775.1 Dehalococcoidales bacterium | reverse complement strand
GAAGACCTTGAGTGGATTGACCTGCCCAAACGCGCCAAGGTGGCGACCTTCACCGAGACGCAGGCCGGTGCCCCACTGGGTTTTGATCCCCCGGTGATCATTGCCTGGCTCAGCTTTGAGAAGGGTAGCCCCATCAAGCACCTTCTTGCCCGTATCATCAACTGCAAGGAAGGGCAGCTCAAGGACGGCGACGAGGTCCAGTTCGTGGTCTTCGAGGTCCCGGCACATCCCATTGAGGTGAAGAAGGACATCAAGATCTGCGAGCGCGTCTATTATGCCTTTGAGCCGGTGAAGAAATAGCTGTCCGGCCGGACAGATCGCGCGAGGGGGATACGATGAAAGAGATAAAGAATGTTACGGTCCTCGGGGCGGGTTCCATGGGGGCGCAGCTTGGTGCGCTGGCAGCAGAAGCAGGCTATAACGTGAAGAGCCGTGATATTGAGGAGAAGTTCCTCGAGCGCGGACGTCAGACCCTGAACGAGATGTACGACCGGCGCATCAGCCGCGGCAGGCTCACCGAGGAAGCCAAGAAGCAGTATCTCGGGAGGATTGCCTGGCTTGTTGACCTGAAGGAAGCCGTCAGGGATGCCGATATCATCATTGAGGCCATCCCCGAGGTCATGGACCTCAAGAAGAGCGTCATCAAGGAAGTGACCTCAATTTGCCCGGATGATTGTGTTTTTGCTTCCAACACTTCTTCCCTCAGCATCACCGAGATGTCCACCGCCGCCAAGCATCCCGAGATGGTCGTGGGAATGCACTTCTTTAATCCTCCCAGCCGGATGACGCTCCTTGAAATCGTACACGGCAAGAACACAAGTAAGAAAGCCGTGGAAATCGCCGAGGCGGTGGCGCGTGCGATGGGCAGGGACGTTGTCCATGTGACCGATGTGCCCGGCTTTATCGCCAACCGTATTTTCTGCAATATGTCCAATGAGGCGGACTGGGCACTGGCCTACGGCGAGGCGAGCAGCCCGTTTGAGATTGATGCTGCCATCAAGTACCGGCTTGGGCTGCCTATGGGGATGTTCGAGCTTCAGGACACGCTTGGCGGTGGCTCCATTGATACCCAGTTCCACGTCATGGAGTACTTCGGCGAGAAGATGGGCAAAAGCTACGGGCCCGCTCCCATCCTGACGAAGCTGTACAAGGAAAAGAACTACGGCAAAAAGACCGGCAAGGGGTATTACGACTGGTCGGAAGGCAGGACCAACGAAATCCCGATGAACGCCGCCACCAAGTTTGACCCCATCCGCGTGCTGGCAACCGCGGTCAACGAGGCTGCCAAGCTCATTGAGATGAAAGCCACCACCCGCGATGAGATTGATACGGCGGTGCTCCTCGGCCTCAACTACCCGCGCGGTATCCTGCGCATGGCGGACAGCGTCGGGATTGATAAGATTGTTAGCGAGCTCAACTGCCTCTACGAAAAGTACAACCACGAGGAAAGGTATAGGGCATGCTCTCTCCTTGTGGACATGGTCGCCCAGGGCAAACTGGGCAGGAAGACTGGTGCCGGTTTCTATACCTACGGGCCGGGCGAATACGAGTTCATCAAGCTTGATATCAACAAGGAGAAAAAGATTGCCCGTCTCATCCTCAACCGTCCCAACCGCGCTAATGCCTTCAATGCCGATTTCATGAGCGAGATAGGTAAGGCCCTTGATGAGCTTGAGAAGAACGACGGTGTGCGCTGCATCGTCATCACCGGAGCGGGGGCGAATTTCTGCGGTGGGGCGGACTTCGCCGCGTTTGCCTCAGGCGAGGTTGACGCCGCCGTCAGCTTCAGCGAGGCCCCTCATGACGTC
>JAOAEN010000247.1 GCA_026416775.1 Dehalococcoidales bacterium | reverse complement strand
CTATTTCCCTCCCCCTGCAAACCGTAAGATAAGTGGGATAACCTCCGCCTAACTTTTCTCTCCGTTTTGCGTTATACTGAAGGAACAGGTCCCCAAGCATGAAAGGAGCGGAGATGAAAAAGTTACTTCTGGGGCTGATGGTGTTTGTCCTCTTCACGGCGTCGGTCGCCTGTGCACGTTCCAGTGAAGATGTAGTGTATTCCGAAGCCACCGAGCCAAGTATTGTCGGTATTTCACCGGGTGGCATGAGACCGCCTGCCCCGACCCCGACACCTGCTATCAAGCTGCCTCACATCGTGGCGACACAGGCGGCAACAGCAGAGCAAGCGACCGTAGAGCGCATGGTCATCCGGTCGGCATCCCTTGAGCTCGTGGTGGAGGATGTGAATAATTCCATCGCCAGGATCACCGAGCTCGCCGACCAGTACGGCGGCTACGTGGTCAATTCCAACGTCTATCAGGAGCGCAACCGGCTTTACGGCAACATCAGTCTACGGGTGGATGCGGCGCGCTTCTACGAAGCCTTGAGGGCGCTCCGCCAGCTCGCCATCGAGGTGAAGGCGGAATCCACATCGGGGCAGGATGTTACCGAGGAATACATTGACCTTGATGCCAGACTGCGCAACCTTGAGGCAAGCGAATCACAGCTTCTTGAGCTCATGAAGCGGGCGGGCGATGTTGAGGAAATCCTTAAGGTCCAGCAGGAGCTCACCCGCACCCGGGAGGAGATTGAGCGTACCAAGGCCCGGATGAAGTACCTTGAGGAAAGCTCCGCGCTTGCTTACATCAGCGTCACCCTTGAGCAATCAAAGCTGAGTGTGGATTTCAATGCCACCGCCCGCACCCTCAAGGAAGGGCAGGCAATCCGCTTTGAGGCAAACGTGAGCGGTGGCTTTACCCCCTATACCTATGAGTGGGACTTCGGTGATGGCACGAAGGGCACCGAGGCTAACCCCGTCCACACCTACCGGGCGAAGGGCATCTTCACCGTGAGCCTCACGGTAAAGGATGATAAGGGACATACCGCAAGCATGGTACGGGAGAACTACATCACGGTAATCTCGGGGTGGGAAGCTGGTAATACCGCGCGCAGTGCCTATAAAGGTCTTGTCGCCCTGGGGCATTTCTTCGTTGACCTTTTCATCTGGCTTGGCTACCTGAGCCCGGTCTGGATTATCATTCTCCTTATTCTCTACTTTGCCTGGTGGCGGCGCCGCAGGAAGAGCAAGCAGTAAATCCTGATGAAGATAGCGGGGGTGAAGCCTCTGACCTTTCTGTGCTCACCCCCTGACCCCCCCTCTCACACGGCATCAGCGGGACTGACAAATTCAGATGTGTGAGAGGAGAGTAAAGTTGAGGGCTCCAGAAAATCAGCCGGAGATAAAGGAAGCTGGCCTCCATCCAGTTTGACACACCGCTATATTGCTGGTAATATAGATTCTGGTTCCCATGGCGAAGAAGTTATCGTCGGAAAGCAAGATTCCCGAGTTCGGCGTCAAGCACGGCATCCGCACCGGGCATAAACCCGAGCCGGGTATTGTCGTGCGGAGCAAGGTCTGGCTGGAAAAGGACGGCAAGCTCCTCATGGGCTGGGGGCGGGCAACTCTCCTTGAACGTATCGACCAGCTCGGCTCAATCTCGGCGGCGGCACGCTCCATGAACCTCACCTACCGCAATGCATGGCTCTGGGTGGAAGCCATGAACCGGCTTGCGGCTAAACCCCTTGTCGTCAAGTCCAGCGGGGGTGCCCGTGGCGGCTACGCCCGCCTCACCGAGGAAGGGCGCCGCATCCTACAGGAATACAAGCGC
>JAOAEN010000246.1 GCA_026416775.1 Dehalococcoidales bacterium | reverse complement strand
ATACCGGTAAAAAGCTCCTCAATCAGCCCAAGGACATCCTCGCGTGTGACAAAGCTCATCTCAACGTCAAGCTGGGTGTGCTCGAGCTGGCGGTCGGCACGCAGGTCCTCATCACGGAAGCAACGTGCAAGCTGGTAGTACTTTTCCATGCCGCCAACCATGAGGAGCTGCTTGAGTTGCTGGGGTGATTGGGGCAGGGCATAAAAGGATCCGGGATGCAGGCGGCTGGGGACAAGAAAATCACGCGCCCCTTCGGGGGTGCTCTTGACAAAGATCGGCGTCTCCACCTCGACGAAGCCCCGCGCGTCAAGAAAATCGTGCATGAAACGGGTGATACGGTGGCGGAGCATGAGGTTTTCCCGCATCCGGGAGCGTCTGAGGTCGAGGTAACGGTAGCGCAGGCGCACGTTCTCGTCCACATCGCCTTCCTCATTGATGGAGAAGGGCGGTGTCTTTGAGGTATTGAGGATTTCCGCTTCCTTGACGATCACCTCAATCTCCCCGGTGGGGAGCTTCGTGTTCTCTGTCCCCGCGGGACGGCGGGCAACTTCCCCGGTAAGGCGGACAACATACTCGCTGCGCAGTTGCTCGGCAAGTTTGAAACTCTCTAAAGATACCTGCGGGTTGAAGACCGTCTGCACAATACCTTCCCTGTCCCGCAGATCAATGAAAATGAGCCCGCCATGGTCACGGCGGCGGTTCACCCAGCCCGCCAGAGAAACTACTGCCCCGATGTGTTCCCTTCTCAGGGAACCACAGGAATGTGTCCTGATCAAAATGCTCTCCTGTAGATAGGTCTCACCTTTGATTATAGCCTATCGGGAAGACAGCTTCAAGGAAAAGCCCGTGCCCGCATGGGGCAGGGAAGCAGGCAGGATGTTCAGAGGCAACAGGGTTTGCTCCCATGCCCCCGTATCTGGTAGAATTTTATGTACACCCCTCTGAAATTTTTAGAAAGGGGGACAGGCCATGGAAGTCTCAAAAAGGATCGTGCTCCGTTTCCCCAGAAGGCTGATTGACCGCCCGATAATCTACCACCTCGTCAAGGACTACGATCTTGAGTTCAACATCCTCAAGGCCTCAATAACGCCCGAGCAGGAGGGCCTGATGGTCCTGGAACTGAAGGGGAACCAGGACGAATACGACAGGGGTATTGAGTTCCTCCTCAAGACGGGAGTGCAGATACAGAGCCTGAGTCAGGATGTAACGCGTAACGACGAGCGCTGCACCCACTGCGGCGCCTGTGTTACAATATGCCCTTCGGCTGCCTTTGCCGTTGACCCCGCGACCAGACGCGTGATCTTCAACGACGAGAAATGCATCGCCTGCGGGCTATGTATCCCGGCATGTCCGCCACGGGCGATGGAGGTACATTTCTAGCCAGGATGTATGAAGAGCAGCCTCTACCAGCCGCGTACCTACCGTAACTGGGTGGACGGGAATGACCTCATCGGGTTCACCGTGGTTGAGCAGGAGACCGATCTCTTCATCCGTGCCACCTCCAACCTTCAGAAGAAGGCCCGCCGTCTTGTGCTGAAATACCGGGGCCAGATTGAGCAGTACGCACGGAACAGTTACGAGTTCCTGACCTCACTTGTGCCCGTTGAAGTGCCCAAGAACTCCCCCAGAATCGTGCGGGAGATGGGCGAAGCATCAAGGAAAGCCGGAGTCGGCCCGATGGCAGCGGTCGCCGGGGCGATTGCCGAATACGTGGGACGGGAGCTTCTCCCGCTGTCGTCAGAGGTTATCGTGGAAAACGGCGGCGATATCTTCATGAAGGTGGACAGGAAAAGGGTCATCGGCATATTTGCCGGCGGTTTCCC
>JAOAEN010000245.1 GCA_026416775.1 Dehalococcoidales bacterium | reverse complement strand
AACCCCTTTGCCTCGTTCTCCTCACCAAAATCGATGCGTTCAAGGCTACCGGCATAGACCACGGGCGGGTTTTCGTGCAGGACCTGGTGCTTGTGGATATGCCCCAGCGCAACGTAGTCATAGGCAGGGTGGGCGATGTTGCTCAAGAGTACGGTTGGCTCCTGCCCCAGCGACATATATGTTTCCGAGCTCCTGCCCACCTGTATCCCGCTCACCGCAACGTGGGCGCAGAGCACCGCAGGCAGTGAGGGGTCAAGCTCGGCGGCCCTGGCGGCGATAACCTCGCCGATTTTCTCTTCCATCTTCCGGGTGATCTCTTCCGTGCTGAGGTTTTTTGTCTCTTCCCGTGTGAGGAAACCATCGCGCCTCAGCCACGGGATGGCGGTAACCTGAATAAGGCCGCTTTTGGTGGTGATGCGGCAGGTCTCGGGGCGGCGCCAGACGACGTGGACGTTTTTGAGTGCGAGGGTAGCGAATATCTCGGTGGCGGTGGCACGTCCTCGGGTATTGGGCAGATCGTGGTTCCCGTTGAGGAGCAGCACGGGGATGCCGCTACTGGCAAGGCGGTTGATGCGCCGGGCGAATTCCCGCTGCTGGGTCTGGGTGGGCTCACGGGTGCGGTAAGCGTCCCCGCAGAAAAGGACGAGGTCGACGTCGTTCCCCAGGCAGTAGTCAACAAGCTCGTCAAAGACACGGCAGAAGTCCTGAAGACGGCTGGAAAGCCCAGTTTCGGGGTCAACCTTCCCGTACGTCTCCACGCCGAGATGCAGGTCGGCGAAATGGACAATCCTCATGCTCTTTGCTATTGTAGCGCATTTCGGGCTGGCTTTGGAATACTGGCTTGAAAATCCAGGACTGCTTTACCGTACCTGATGACGGAGCATATAATCTCTTACGTAAATGGAAATCACATGCCGCGGGTGGTGACTGTAGCACTGGAAAGCCTCGGTTGCAAGCTCAACCAGGCCGAGATTGAGGAAATCGCCCGGGGTCTGGCGGAGGCGGGCTACCGCATCGTCGGCCCGGACGAACAGGCGGATATCTATGTCCTCAATACCTGTACGGTGACGCACGTTGCTGACCACAAGTCGCGGCAGATGCTGCGTGCCGCCCGCCGCCGTAATCCCTCGGGCATCGTGGTGGCAGTTGGCTGCTATGCCGAACGTGCCCCGCAGGAGCTTGAAAAGACCGCCGGGGTGGACCTCGTTGTGCCCAACAGCCGGAAGGACAGCCTTGTCGCCCTGCTCGGTGCGGTCCTGCCGCCTTCGGCGGCGCCTGTACCTGGGCCTTACCGCATGCGGCGCAGCCGTGCCTTCGTCCGGGTACAGGAAGGCTGCCAGAATTTCTGCAGCTACTGCATTGTTCCCTATGTCCGCAGTAATGTGAGGAGCGTCCCGGCGGATGAGGTACTTGCCCGGGTGAAGGAAAGGGTTGCCTTGGGTTATCAGGAGGTGGTGCTCACCGGCACCGAAATCGGCGATTACGATGACAGCAGGGTTGACCTTGCGGGGCTTTTGCAGAGGATACTTGATGGGACGGAGGTCAAACGCCTGCGTATCTCCTCGCTTCAGCCCCACCACATTTCAGACAGGCTTCTTGCTCTTTTCCGCGACGGTCGGCTCTGCCCGCATTTCCATCTTTCCCTGCAGAGCGGCAGCGACGGCGTGCTCGGGAGAATGAAGCGCCGCTACTCCGTTGCCGGGTACTTCCGGGCGGTGGAAGCCATCCGCGGTGCGGTTGATGATGTGGCTATCACCACCGATGTTATCGTCGGTTTTCCCGGAGAGACCGATGCCGAGTTTGAGGAGACGGTAGCCTTCCTGCAC
>JAOAEN010000244.1 GCA_026416775.1 Dehalococcoidales bacterium | reverse complement strand
AGATGTGTATAAGAGACAGTGCTTACCGTGGAGAGCATGAGGTCGACGATGGCGCGGATCTGCTCCTTGGTGAGGGAGTGGAAGACCACCACCCCGTCAATGCGGTTGAGGAACTCGGGACGGAAGGTCTTCTTCAGCTCGTTCAGGAGGTTCTCCTTCATGCGCTCGTACGATTTCTCGCGCGCCTTGGCCTCATCGCTGCGCTGCGTGAAACCAATGGTGCCGCCCTTGCGGATGGTCTCCGCACCGATATTGCTTGTCATGATGATGATGCTGTTGCGGAAGTCAACGCGGCGTCCCTTGGCATCGGTGAGATGCCCGTCGTCAAAGATCTGGAGCAGGATATTGAAGACGTCGGGGTGTGCCTTCTCAATTTCATCAAGCAGGATGCAGCAGTAGGGCTTGCGCCGCACCGCCTCGGTGAGCTGCCCGCCTTCATCATAGCCGACATACCCCGGCGGTGCTCCCACAAGGCGCGAGACGGCGAACTTCTCCATGAACTCGGACATGTCAATCCGTACCAGGGCATCCTCACTGCCGAACATAAACTCGGCAAGTGCCCGGGCAAGCTCGGTTTTCCCCACGCCAGTCGGCCCGAGGAAGATGAAATTGCCTATCGGACGGCGCGGGTCCTTCAGCCCGGCGCGTGCCCGGCGGATTGCCTTGGCGATCGTTTCAATGGCTTCATCCTGCCCGATGATGCGCTTGTGGAGCGCCTCTTCCATGTGGAGCAGACGGCTTGTCTCATCGCCGGCAAGCTGTGCCACTGGCACGCCCGTCCACATGCTCACCACCTCGGCAACATCGTCCTTGGTAACAACGATATCGGTCTGCTCCTGGTCGTGGCGCCATTCGGCTTCAAGCTGGCGTATCTTATCCTCAATCTGGAGCTCGCGCTCGCGCAGCTCTGCCGCATAATCGTACTGCTGGGCGGCAAGTGCGGCGTCCTTCTCCTTGCGGATGTTCTCGCCCTGTTCCTTTGCCTGCCTTAGGGTAATCGGCATCGTGCGGTGCCTTATCCTGACGCGCGAGGCGGCCTCATCCACGAGGTCAATGGCTTTATCCGGCAGGAACCGGTCCGGGATATAGCGCGCGGCAAGGGTGGCGGCGGTGGTGAGGGCCTCATCGCTGATCTTCAGGCGGTGGTGCTGCTCGTAGCGCTCCTTGATACCGCGCAGGATTTCAATCGTCTCCTCAACCGATGGCTCCTCGACCAGCACCGGCTGGAAGCGGCGCTCGAGGGCAGGGTCTTTCTCCACGTATTTGCGGTAGTCATCAAGGGTCGTTGCCCCGATGATCTGGAGCTCACCTCGTCCCAGCGAGGGCTTGAGGATATTGGCGGCATCAACTGCCCCCTCGGCAGCCCCTGCCCCCACCATGGTGTGAAATTCATCAATGAAGATGATGCAGTTGCCGGCGGTCTTGATTTCCTCAATAATCTTTTTCAGGCGCTCTTCAAACTCACCGCGGTACTTGGTGCCGGCAACAAGCGAGCCCATGTCAAGGGCAATCAGTCGCTTGTCTTCAAGCGTCTCCGGGACATCCCCGGCAACGATGCGGTGGGCAAGACCCTCCACAATGGCGGTCTTCCCCACACCCGGCTCCCCGATGAGGGCGGGGTTGTTCTTGGTGCGCCGGCTGAGGATCTGGACAATACGCTCAATTTCCTTGTGTCTGCCGATGACCGGGTCAAGCTTGCCGGCGCGCGCCGCCGCCGTGAGGTCAATGCCGAGCTGGTCAAGGGTGGGGGTGCGGCTGGCAGGGCGTGGTGC
>JAOAEN010000243.1 GCA_026416775.1 Dehalococcoidales bacterium | reverse complement strand
ATGTGTGACGCTCCGGGACACCACCGAGCGGCCGGAGACGCTTGAAGTCGGTGCCAACATCCTTGCGGGGGCTGACCCGGCACGGATAATAGCCTGCGCGGAACTGATGCTGGCAAGACCGCGGGACTGGGCCAACCCTTTCGGTGACGGTCATGCCGCCGAAAGGATCATTGATATCATCACGGAGGTGGGCAATGGCTAGGATACTGGTTACAGGAGGTGCCGGCTTTATCGGTTCCAACCTCGTGCCGGAGTTGAGAAGACGCGGTCACGAGGTCTGGGTCTGCGACCTGACGCATAACGCCATGCCGAACTACATCCGCTGCGATGTGCGCGAGTACCGCCAGCTTGAGCGGGTCTTCGATGCCCACGATTTTGATTATGTCTACCATCTTGCGGCGGAGTACGGGCGTTGGAACGGCGAGGACTACTATGAGAACCTCTGGCAGACCAACGTCATCGGCACCAAACACCTCGTCCGCCTGCAGGAGAAAAAGCGTTTCCGCATGGTCTTCTTTTCCAGCGCCGAGGTCTACGGCGACTATACGGGGAAGATGAGCGAGGATGTGATGGACCGGCTTGCCATCAAGCAGATGAACGACTATGCCATCACCAAGTGGGCGGGGGAACTCATGGTACTGAACTCGGCGGCGATGTTCGGCACAGAGACCGTGCGCGTACGCCCGGTCAACGCCTACGGACCGCACGAGCACTATCACCCCTACCGCGGGGTTGTCCCCACCTTCATCTACAAGGCCCTGCACGATGAGCCCTACACGGTCTACGTCGGGCACCGACGCATCTTTGACTACATTGAAGATACCTGCCGCACCCTTGCCAACATCGTGGATAATTTCATCCCCGGCGAGGTGTACAACATCGGCGGCAGGGAAGAATGGGAATGCGATATCAAGTATATCTCCGACCTGATCCTGAAATACCTCGGCAAGGACGATTCCAGGGTCACCTACAAGCAGGCAGAGCCCTTTACGACCCAGGTCAAGCACATGGACTATTCCAAGGCGCGTCGCGATCTGAAGCATGACCCCAGGATACCCCCCGAGGAGGGCATCCCGCGCACCATTGAATGGATGAAGTCCGTTTACGGGTTCAGGTAAGGGACACAGCATGCCGGTAAGCATCATCGGTATTGTCCGTAACTCCCTTAAGTTCACCGCGGTCAAGGCTATCGCTGCCGCCGCCATGTTCGGCGTCACGCTGTATGCGGCGACGGTATTGACACCGGCGGAATACGGTATCTACGGCGTCCTTTCGCTCTGGCTTACCTACGTTGGCCTGGCCACGCCGGGGATATATGCGGCGGCGGCACGGGAAATCCCGGTGCTTCTGGGCAGGCAGAAGGAGAAGGATGCCCTGTCCGTCCAGAACGTTGCCCTTTCTGCCGAAATTATCTGGGCCATATTCCCCACCGCAGCCATCATCATCGCGGGATTCCTGCAGCATGACCCCGTCCTGAAGGCAGGGCTCTGGATCGTTGCCGGGGTCTATCTCGCCAGCCGTCTTGCCAACCTTCTGGCACACATCAACTTCACCCGCGAGCGCTTCAACATCGTTGCGGCGGGGGAACTCATCAGCGGCATAGTGTCGCCGGCGGTAGTCTTTTTATGCCTGCACTGGCTCAAGGTGCATGCCCTCGTCATCGGGCCGCTGGTTGCCGCTTGCACCGTGCTTGCCTATTACCTCGTGCGGGGCAGGATAGACTTTCATTTCACGCTGGAGAGGCAGCAGGTCATGAGGCTGGCGGGAAGCGGGGTTGTCCTGCAGGGGCTTGCCGTGGTGCTTACTGCCTTCCGTATTGCCGACCGGACGATCAT
>JAOAEN010000242.1 GCA_026416775.1 Dehalococcoidales bacterium | reverse complement strand
GCCTTGAATGCGGCACCTGCTACGTCATCTGCGATAAGGGGGCGGTTGACTGGCATTATCCGCGCGGTGGTTACGGCGTCCGCTACCGACTTACCTGAGGGAAACGATGAAGGTTATTGTCTGTCTCAAAGAGGTGCTTGACCCGAAAATCAGTCTGGACTTCGGTCTGGAAAATACGGTTGTCTTCCGTCTGGGTAGCCCTTTTAGGCTCAACCCTCCTGATGTGCTGGCACTGAACTTTGCCCTCGGGCTGAAGGCGGAAATACCGGCAGTTGAGGTTATTGCCGTCTCCATCGGGACGGAGAGGGTGGAGCACTGCCTGCGGCTGGCTCTTGCCTCGGGGGCAGATAAGGCCATGCGTATCCGCGAGGAATGGCCCGATCGGCTCCTGCCCTATCTTAAGGCCAGGTTTATCTCTGCTCTGGCGGGGCGGTTTGGTGCTGATCTTGTGCTCTGCGGCTCGCGCAGCCTTGATACGGCGAACGGTCAGGTGGGAGGGCTCATCGCCGGCATGCTGGGGGTAGCCTGCCTTGGCGAAGTGGTGGCGCTTGAGTATGAGGAAAAGCCGGGACGCATAGCTGTCGTCCGCGACCGCGGCGGGGGAAAGAGGGAGAGACTCGTCTGCCGGCTTCCCTGCGTCGTTACCGTGAAGGGCGAAGGCAGTCTCCCTTACGCTTCCCTGGACAGGATCCTCGCGGCTGAAGAGGCGGAAATTGCGTGTCTTGACCCCGCTGACCTCGGGCTTACACCGGCGGAACTTGCGGATGACCCTGTCCGTTTCCACCGGTTTACTTTACCGAAACCGCCCCTGCGCCGCTTGCCGCCCCTTGACTGCAGCCTGCCCGCCTATTACCGTATCCTGCAGCTTATTGAAGGCGGGATTGCCCGACGCACGGGGAAGATGCTTGCCGGAAGCCCCGCCGTGATTGCCGAAGAAATTTTTGCATTGCTCAGGGAAAGCGGCGTTTTCCATAAGCCGGGATAAGGAGTATTATGTGGACATATCCGCCCTGACGGATGGTGAGGGGCGTTTTTTACTTCGGGGAGTGGAGCGTGAGTTATCTGGCTCTTCTGCGCCGGTCAATTGCCAGGGACGGCTATAAAAAAACGTTTTACAAGATTGCCAGACGTCTTCTCATCAGGGTGCCCACCGTCTCCTACCTGCGCCGTTACCTGGGTTACCTTCTGCACCGTACCTTCAGGGGACATGCTATCAGGGAGATTCAGGGCTCCCGGATGCTCCTTGACCTGAAAAATGATGCGGGTATTTCAAAAGCCCTCTTTATCTACCGCAAGCGTGAGCATCTCTGTGCCGATTTCCTGATGCGCGGTGGCATCATCAGGGAAGGTGATGTGGTGCTGGATATCGGGGCAAACATCGGCTATTATGCCCTCATGGAAGCGAGGCTGGTGGGGGAAAAGGGGGTCGTTTATGCCCTTGAGCCGGTGAGCAAGAACTTCAATATCCTCAAGCGCAATGTTGCGCTGAATGGAGTGAAGAATATTGAGCTTTATCAGCTTGCGGCCGGAGACGAGAGCGGCGACTCTTACATCAATGTCAGCCGGATGGGCAATCTCTCATCCATGTTTGATCGACATCCCGGGGGTGGTTCCTTTGAAGGGCGGGAGCCGGTACATCTGGTAACGGTGGACGAGTTTCTTCTCGGTAAAAGACCTCCCGGCTTTATCCGTTTTGACGTGGAAGGCTACGAGTATGCCATTATCAGGGGCATGAAGAAGACCCTCGACCTGAAGCCGGACCTGTTCATTGAGATTCACGCGAGTCTGCTGGAAAAAGCCAGGATTGAGGAGATGATCACCCTTCTCGGCGAGAGGGATCATACGGCTGTTGTAGTGTATGCCCC
>JAOAEN010000241.1:1470-1870 GCA_026416775.1 Dehalococcoidales bacterium | reverse complement strand
ACATTGAGCTGAAGAATACCATTGCCAGCTACTGGGACTCGGTTGACGTGCTTGATGAGTACACCGTCCGGTTAAACCTCAAGGAATACCGCAGCTCGATACTTGCCGACCTTTCCGATGTCCGTACCTGCTTTGTCTCGCCAACGGCTTACAGGGAACACGACATTGACTGGATGAGGGAACACCCCATCGGTACCGGCCCGTTCAAGTTTGTGAGCTGGGAGCGGGACGTCTACATGGAGTTCACCCGCAATGATAACTACTGGCAACCGGGCAAGCCCTACCTCGACGGCATCAAGTTCATCACCATCAAGGACAAAAACGCCGAAATGACGGCCATGGCTGCCGGGGAAGGCGATGTCCTCGCCCTGCAATCAGGACGGGAGCTTTACGATCTTGA
>JAOAEN010000241.1:0-1460 GCA_026416775.1 Dehalococcoidales bacterium | reverse complement strand
TGGGTTCCGACATCGTCGCCTATGCCGCCGGTTCCGTCTTCCTGATCGGTTATGCGGCAAACCCCGGCTCCGTCTACGCGGACGTCAGGGTGCGCATGGCGATAGACCATGCCATAGACAAGGAAGCCGTCTGCAAGGCCCTGGGCTACGGCTACATGACGCCGAACCACCAGATACCCGCCCCGCAGCAGCCGTACCATAATCCCAACATCAAGCCGCGTGCCTTTGACCGGAACAAGGCCAAAGAACTGCTTGCCCAGGCAGGCTACCCCAACGGTTTCAAGACGAAACTCTACGTTGAGGGGGCCAACTACGGGACAAAGGCCCTCGCCATACAGGCACAGTTGGCAGCCGTGGGGATCCAGGCGGAGATCGTCACGCTGGACAACCTGAAGTTCTGGGAATACAACATGAACGGCTGGACGGACGGCATCCTCTTTGCCGGCTGGTCATTCAGCCCGAACTTTGCCGCGTCCTACAACGCCTATTTCCCGCCCAACGGGCGCTTCTTCGTCAGCCTCAAGACTCCTGACGTCAGTGAAATCGTGACAAAAGCGCTTCAGGCGACCAACCCGGAAGAGAAGCGCAAATGGAACTACGCCCTGGTGCAGGCGCTCTTTGATGACTGCACCGTTATCCCCTACCTCTCCGATGCCATGGGCTGGGCGGTGGCGCCCTACGTGAAAGACCATCACCTCCTTCTGGAAGGGGCGGACTTCAACTCCTGGCTGCCCGCCGATATCTGGCTCGACAAATAGATGACCAAGACAGGGGGGCGGGGGCTTACCCCGCCCCCCGTCCTATAGCAGCAGGAGCCCGGTCATGTCTGGGAAAACCTTCTTGCACTGGGGGCGGGGTACGTGACAGCCGGTGGTCACAGTGGGGAAAAACGACTTACGGAGAAAGACAGTCAGCAGGTTATTGAACAACTTTTTTAGATTAGATATGCTATGACGACATTTATCATTCGCAGGCTGATCCAGGCCGTGATCGTTGTAATTCTGGTCACCCTTGCTGTCTTTCTGGTCATGCGCATCCTGCCGGGTGATCCCCTTTACATGCTCTATACCCCCAACCAGATCCAGGAGTTCACCGATGAGCAGCTCGCGGAAATCAGGCATGCCGCTGGCCTTGATAGACCGCTGCTGGTGCAGTACGTGACCTGGATCGGCGGTACCCTGAAAGGAGACCTCGGCAGGTCAGTGATCCACAAGACCTATGTGTCCGACGAGGTGGCGAAACGGCTGCCGATCACGGCGCATATCGGGGTGCTATCTTTTGTCATCGGGATTATCATCGGGATACCGATCGGCATTATCAGCGCCATCAGGCGGGGGACCTGGCTTGATACCGTCGTGACCTCCCTTGCCAATATCGGCATCACGATTCCCGTCTTCTGGCTGGGCATGATGCTCATCTACATCTTTTCCTGTCTCTTATACACATCTCCGAGCCCACGA
>JAOAEN010000240.1 GCA_026416775.1 Dehalococcoidales bacterium | reverse complement strand
CGTAGAGGGACTGGCTGATGAAGCCGCAGGTGCGCAGGAAGCGGTAGATTTCCCGCCGTCGTTTCAAAGCCGTAGTATCGCGCGGCTGGAGGCTTCCGGCATGCAGCCGGTACTTGACCAGCGGCATATCAATATAGCCGATGCGGTACCGGCGTGCGATCCGCAGCCAGAGCTCGTAGTCCTCGCCGGTGAAGAGGGCGGGCGCCGTGTTCATCATGCCGAGTTCATCAATCACGCTTTTCCGCACCACGACCGAGGAGCAGACCACGCGGTTATCGCGGAGCAGGGAACCCAGCGAGAAGTCCCCCGGGGAAAGATGTTTTTGGTGGAACAGGCGCCGGTTGCCGCCGGAGTCAAAAACGATGGCGTTGGTGCAGACAAGCCCGAGACCATCATCCCGGGCAAGCTCCTCTAGCTGGATTTCCAGCTTCCGGGGTAGCCATAGGTCGTCATCATCGCAGAAGGCAATGTACCTGCCCTTTGCCTGCATCATGCCGTAATTGCGGTTGACCGCCACGAGACGGCCGCTCTCATTCCGGAAGTAGCGGATGCGCCCGTCGGCGAATGACCGCACCACCCGCTCCGTGTCGTCTTCAGAGAAGTCGTCCACGATGATCAGTTCAAGGTCACGAAAGGTCTGCCCCAGTATTGAGGCAATGGTCTCCCCGATGAGATGCGCCCGGTTACGGGTGGGGACGATGACGCTCACCTCTACCATGAAGCCCCTTTCTTTTTGCCACCGTCACAGGCCTGCGAACACCTCAAGGTAGCGTTTCACCACCACGCTTATGTCGTGTTCCCTCTCCACGTAACTGCGGGCATTTTCCCCTATTTCCCTGCGGAGACCGGGGTCGCGGAGCAGGGTTTCGGTATCCCTGACAAGCCGGGGGAACTCGCGGGAGTGGAAGCCCAGATGATAGCGGTTGATCACGTCGTCCGGGTTGCTGTTCAGGCTCACGACCGGCACGTGGTGCATCCATGCCTGGATGAAGGTGTTGGCAAACCCTTCGTATTCCGACGTGCTGACGAAGACCCAGGCGCGCCGGAAGTAATCGTCTATCCTGTGGAAGGGGACGAAACCGATGAAATCCAGGTTGGGGATCGCCCGGGACGCCCGTCTGATATCCTCGTAATAGTCCGGGTCATCACCCGGCCCGCCGACCATCTGGAAATGCGCCTGCGGGATTTCCCGGGCCAGCCTGAGGAAAAGCTCGGGCTGCTTGATCTTCTTGATGGTGGCCGCCCAGAGCACGACGGGCGG
The DNA here is from genome assembly GCA_026416775.1 of Dehalococcoidales bacterium. Taxonomy (GTDB): domain Bacteria; phylum Chloroflexota; class Dehalococcoidia; order Dehalococcoidales; family RBG-16-60-22; genus JAOAEN01. The sequence continues at coordinate 585 of JAOAEN010000240.1, read as the reverse complement.
GTCGGCTTTGGGCAGGGTATCCTTTCCGGGGAGCGGGAAGGCATTTTTGATAACGATGGCTTGCCTGCCGAACCTCTCTTTAAGAAGGCCCCTCTGGTATTCGCTCTGGCAGAGCAAGGCATCCGCTAACCTGATATCAAGCCGGTGGGCAAGACGGCGGGAAAACGGGGCATGTTTTTGTGCTAGCTGCGGGTCAACATTGGCATCCGAAGGGATATAGTGCACGAAACTCTTTCTCTTCACGGCGCAGAACAGGGCGACCACCCCGGGGGCACCGGCCTCATGGAAGTAGATATCCGCGCGGGCCTTGTCCATCGCTTTCCAGAGGGAACGGATTTTCTGCGCAACGGGCAAGGAAGGGGCATCCTCCCTGCGGTATACCTTGATTATCTCAATGCCGTTTGCCTGTTCCACCGCAGACCTGCCGTCCCCGTAGGTGATGAAGCCCACTTCATACCCGTATTTCAGGAGCTCTCCTGCCAGAAGCACCTGCTGCACCTCGGCACCCCCGACGTAGCCGGCATCTGCCCGGGTAAGGATCGGGTACGAGCCCGGCGAAACAAAACCTGTCTCTTATACACATCT
>JAOAEN010000023.1 GCA_026416775.1 Dehalococcoidales bacterium | reverse complement strand
ACCTTGTCCAGGGCAGGGATGGTGCGTCCCTTTTCCACGCAGCTTATCCTGATTTCGTCCAGCGCTTCAAAGACTTCCATGTCCATGGAGTACTTGCAGGAAGTGTCGCAGGCACCGCACATCTGGCAGTTGTAAATGATTTCAAGGAGCCGGTCGGTGTAGTCCAGGCGGTTTTCCAGCAGCTCCGTTCCCATCACCATGCGACCGCCGCCGCAGTAGCTGTGGAACTCATAGCGGGAGATGCTGGGACAGACGTTGACGTGCTTATAACCGACCACCTTTTCCAGAGGCATGAACTTGCAGCAGGAACAGCGGCGGCAGGTTTCCATGTATTTGCGGTAATCTTCCAGTGCCATCGTTTCCTCCTTAGATTTCTTCGGTGAAGCCGTGCTAGAAACAGAGCTTGCCGGGGTTCATGATCCCGGCCGGGTCAACAATCGCCTTGACCCTGTTCAGCGCCATGACCGTGGCGGCGTCCCGGTTCAGGATCAGGCGCGCAACATCCCCGTACGGACGGGAGAAGAAAGCCCCTTCGGCCATGAGAGGGTTGATGCAGTTTGTTGCCAGACCGCGCACGCGCTCCGTTTCGCGGCGGCTGTTTCTATCGTAGAACAGGTTGAATTCAACGTGGTAGTTCACCCCCTGCACGACCGGCTGGATATAGATGCCCATATCGGGTGTGGCATAGCCGGCATCCGCCGCAAGGTGGATCATTTTCCTCACGACCCTTTCCACGCCCTGGAAATTAGCGATGCACATCACGTCGTGGCAGGCACCTTTGGCGCGCAGCTTCCAGTACGGCTCGGACGACGGTGCCTGGACCACCTTCAGGAACTCAAATGCGGAGATTTTCCCCAGGCTGCGGGTCGATTCTACGAAGGTGCGCTGCTCAATTTCCTTGACATCTTCCCTGTGGGTGGCGATCCTTTCTTCGGGGTAGTAGTCAAAACCGGCGAGGTTGTAAAAGAGGACCCACATGGGAAGGGCGTCCTTGATCCTTGTGTAGTCATCCGGCCATTTCTTCGCCATGATCGCCGCCACACTGGCGTTGTTGAGGATGAAACATTCGTTGGGGATGGTGAGGCGTACCAGCCAGTGCACCATTTCCATAAGCCGGCTGAGATCATCGGAGCCGACGAAAAACGGTTCTTCCAGCGAGGGTAGCAGCTCACACCTTGCCGATGACCAGGTGACGATGCCCATTGTCCCCTGGGAGCCACCGATAACGCGGTACCACGAAGCCGAAGAGGGGCCTGCCGCTTCCACCTGCGCCCCGCCGGCTGCCCACTGTTCTTCGAGTGAGCCCGGACCGGCGGCGGCACCGGTGCGGAACATATCCCCGGTACCGAAGATGATTTCCACGCAGTTTAACGGGTCGGCGATATCCCAGTGGTACTTGGGGATGATGACGGGCTCGCGCTCCAGCATGCTTGCCGTGACTGACTTGGTCGCGCGCGGCAGCAGCGGGATATTGAGCCGGAGCTTCTCCTTGGTGCATGCCGGAATCAGCTCGGTGAAGGTTACCCCCGGTTCAAACATGCAGACACGGTTGGTGCGGTCAACGCGGATGATTTTCTTCATCGTGCTCAGGTCAACGATAATGGCCCCACCGGCGGTGGGTACGGTATCGCCGCGGAGGTGAGGCGCCCCCGAGCTTACCGGAATAAGCGGGGTCTGGGTCTCCCGCGCCAGACTGACAAGGCTTCTGATCTGCTCGGTGTTTTTCGGTCTCACGACATAATCGGGCATCATGCGTGCCATGAAGCTCATGTCGCTTGCATATTCTTCAAGCACACCCGGCTCATCGATGACATTTTCGGCACCAAATATTGCCACCAGTTTCGCTTTTTCAATCATAGCTTTCCCCTTTCAATCCCTGGAGTAGACTGACGGACATAGCCTGATGTGCAGGCCTTTTGAAAATAGCCTTTCCCCTCGTTTTTACGATATTTCCCCTTTCTCTCTCCATGTTTTTACCGCCTGGCTGGCGGTGAGTCTTTTGCCCAGATGAACTCCGGCCGCTTGCGGCAGAGCTGGATATCAAAGAGGAGGATCGGCCGCCGGACGTTGCTGACGGTGAGCGGGCAGTGTACCACTCCCTTGGGGAAAAAGGCAAGGAAACTTCTCGTGATCACGTATTTTTCGTCTTCAATCCATAACGTTGCTTCCGCCCCTAGGTCGTAGGGGTCTTCCGGATTGGTACCGACGAAACCGATCATCTCATCATAGGGATGGGAATGGGCTTCAAAGATACCAGGATTCGGGCCCGGGGTGACCCACATGCAGTTGACGTGGAAGGCACCATCAAGATTGGCACCGTTCTGCATGAGCAGGGGTAGCATCTTCGGGCCGTCAGGGCTGCTTTTGGGTTCCATCTTTGGTGGCTCGGTGAGGATGTATTTCTCCCACTTTTTTTCCGTCATCTTTGGGCTCTCCTGCCGAAGATGAATTTGGACTTAAGTTGCCGGTTTGCGCGAGGCGCTCTTTACTCGCTTTCTTCTTTTGCCGGTCTTTACCGCTTCCTTGGCTTCCTTTCCGGGAGCGGGTTCCGCCTTCTCTGCCTTGTAGCCGAGCTCAAGGGAGATGTCCATGGCGCATTTTGCAAGGGGCACGGCAAGCTGTGTCATTTTATCGTGTGGCATGCGTACCGACGGGGCGATAATCCCGATGCCGCCGATAACCGTATCCCCGACTCCCCTGATAACTGCGGCAATGCTCCTGACATTTTCAATGAATTCCTCATCGTCAACGGCAATACCGTCCCTTGCAACATGGGCAAGGTGTGCCTTCAGCATTTCCGCGTCCGTGATCGTCCTTGAGGTGTAGCGCCGCAGGGGCTGGTTGCCGAGGAGCCTCTCAATCTCGGCTTCCGAAAGGTGCGCCAGGATCACTTTACCCAGGGATGAGCAGTGCAGCGGGATCCGCGTGCCTTCATCGGGCACCACCCTGAGAGTATGGCTGGCATGGAAGGTCTCCGTGATGGCCACCTTTTCACCGTCCCAGATGGCGAAGATGGTAGACTCATTGACCATCTGGGTCAGTCTCCGGAGATGCGGCACGGCGATATCCCTTACCTTCAGCCTCCTTTTGATGAGCCCGGTGAACTCAAAATACTTGAAGCCGAGGGAATATTTCCCTCTCTTTTCCCGCTGGGCGAGGTAGCCGTACTTCACCAGCGTGCTGGCGATGCGGTTCACGGTGGACTTGTTGAGACCCGAAAGACGGGCGATTTCGGCGAGGGTCATTTCCGTACCATGTTCAAGAAAGAGATTGAGGATGTTGAAAGCCTTCGTGAGTAATTTCATATGTTCGTATTTGTTTCTTTTTCTGAAATGGTGTTGCTATTTTCCGACCTGAATAACCACATTTTTCCCACCATGTATATCATATCCTGATGAGAAAGTCAAATGGTGCAGGGGCGGAATCTCGCTGGTGGGTACGCTCACTCCGCCTGTCCCCCGGGCAGGGCGGTCTCTCGTTTCTCCAGCCCGGGGAGACGGGGCCAATAACCGGCGGCTGAAAACAGACAAAAGCCGCAGGGCCGGCTATCCTTACCCCACAGCGCGGGTCTGCCTGCGGCTTTGTTCGTTTTGGTTTACCTCGGGGCCGGTCCCTGTGAGGAAAATTTCGGTGCGTTGCCGATGGTGAAACAGAGCACGGGCCGGGTGATGTTCTTGAATTCAAGAGGGCAGTGCTTCAACCCGCGCGGGATGAAGATGAGCGAGCTTTTGGTGAGTTCGTGTTTTTCTTCCCCTAGCGTGATGCTCACTCCTTCTACCTTTCGCCAGTCGTCCGGGTTGTAGCTGACGATTCCGATCATCTCGTCGAAATCGTGGCTGTGCGGTTCGGGGGACATGACCATATCCCCGCTCCATATCCAGACAAAGTCGACATAAAATGCCCCGTCTATCACCTCGCTGTCCAGCGAAACGACGTGGGACGTTTTGGCTTTGGGTGGCGGGGGCGGGGGTGCCTTTCTGTCCGCGCCGGTCGGCCAGTGGGACTTGGGGCGGGTGATGATGTAGCGGGCATATCTTGAACCGTACTGGTCAGGCTCGGGTGGGTTAAAGGTGGGGGCGCCGGTCGTCTGGGCGGTGGTGCCGGTGCGCCCGTAGCGGCTGATGGGGGCAAGGGTGAAGAAGAAGACCGGTCGGTTCACCTCGCGGAAGGTGAGGGGGCAATGCTTCATCCCCGGCGGGATAAACACAAGACAGCTCTTGGTGAGATGGTGCATCTCATCGCCGAGGATGATTTCCATCCGGGCATCAAGGTAGGCGGGATTGTCGGGATCGGTACCGATGAAACCGATGACCTCAGGGAAGTCGTGGAAGTGGGGCTCTTCGGTGGTGCCGGAAAGGGTCCGTCCTTCGTGGAGCCAGATGCATTCCATGTAGAAGGAGGCGCCGGGCACCTTGGTATCGTCCATCCAGAGCAGGCGGGTGATCCCCTTGCCGATGTACTTTGTCGGGTGCTTGGCCTGCATCTCCTGGATCTTCTGGAGCTCTTCCGGGGTGTATTCCCTGGTCTCGGTAACGATGTTTTTCGCGTAGCGCGGCTCTGCCATTGCCTGCTCCTTTCAATCTGCCGGAGTCCACTAGAATATACCGGAAACCGTGCCGGTCTGACAAGGGTAGGTTCTATTGCTTTTTCTGTTCCGGTTCCGGGACACGGCTATAGCGGGGGCTATCGCTTGCTGTCCAGAAGAAAAAGGGACGGTCAACGCGGCGGAAAATGAGGGGCAGGTGTTTCATCCCCGCCGGCACGAAGATGAGACAGCTTTTATCAATGATGTAGCGTTCGTCTTCCAGCCAGAACTCGATTTCCCCGCCGAGCGAGCGCGGGTCGTACGGGTTGGAGCCGACGAAGCCCAGCGTCTCGTTGAAATCGTGGGCATGGGCAAGCTCTGTCTGGAGCCCGCCGTTACCCTTGATGCTCAGGATCCAGTGGCAGTCGGTATAGAAGCCACCGGGCAGGATGTTGCTATCGAGGTGGAACATGTAGAAGCTTTCCATGTAGTTGCCCCGGCGGCGCTGCTCTTCAATATAGTCGGGCACCTTGAGGCTGGCAAGGTAGTTCTTGTCAACGTCGGTCATGATATACCTGGCGTATTTGCCTTCCATATGCTTGCTCTCCTCGTTTCTTTCTGGGGAAAAGGAGGCGGTATCGGGTGGGGGAGTTTACCGCCTCCTTTGTGCTACCGTCACTTGTCCCCGGAGGGTGTTACTGGTCTAGTGCTGGGCAATCCAGACATTCCACCAGTCAAACATGATGGGACCGGCGGCATAGGGTAGGTTCTTGCGGATGTCCTTTACCCAGGGCTGCATGATGGAGATTGACATCTGGTCCCAGAGGGGGATGATGCAGACGTTGTCGTAGATGATCTTGACGATCTCCCTGCCCTTGGCGACTTCCGCTTCACCCAGGGGCATGGTGAGGTACTCCTGACAGGCTTTCTCAAGCTCGTCCGGGCGGTACATGCTGTCCCAGTAGATGCCCGTGCTCCAGTTCGGGGTCGTCGGGCGGACGAAGTAGCGGTTCACGTCAACGCCGTAAAGCTCAGTGAAGGCGAGCGGTGACTCAAGGAGCCCTTCATCCCAGCCGTTGGTCTCGTAGTCAATCCATTTGGTGACGCTGACAACTTCGATCTCGGCATCAATCCCGACTGCCTTGAGGTCGGCCTGGATCAGGGGAAGCTCGTCTCCGGCAAGATGCGTACCGCAGATGAGCTTGGTCTTGAAACCGTTGGCGTAGCCGGCTTCGGCAAGGAGCTTTTTCGCCTTCTCCGGGTCATAGCGGCGCCCGACAAAGTTCGGGTCGAAAATGGTCTGCCCGCCGCCGGCAAGCTGGTACCATGCATTGTAGTAGCCCTTGCCCACTGCCTTGGCGATGGCTTCCTTGTTCAGGGCGTATTCCACCGCCTCGCGCACCTTGAGGTTGGCAAAAGGCGAGTTCGGGTTGCGCACCGAGGGGACAAGCCCGATGGAAAGCCCGCCCGGGGAGACATTAACGGCATAGCCCTTTGCCTTCATCTCGTCGGCAACGCGGGCACCGCCGAATGCCCCGAGGACATCGCCCTCCTTGTTTTCAAAGGAGAGCTGGGCTGCCGTGGCATCGGCGAAGAAGAGGTACTCAATGGCATCAATGTTGGGTTTCTTGCCGTAGTAGTCGTCGTTGCGCACGAGGGTCATGTGGTCCTTGTCCACGTATTCCTTGAACTTGAAGGGACCGGTGCCCACGGGATGCCAGTTGACGTAGTCCTCGCCCTTCTCTTCATACCACTTCTTGGAGATCATCATCCCCATACCGTAGCGCATGTTGTTGCAGAACCAGATGTTGGTGAACCTGGTGAGTTCAATCTTGACGGTGTAGTCGTCGACCTTGTAGTAGGCAGCCACGTCCACGGACTCTTTCGGTACCTTCTTGAAGTATCGGTCCCAGTTCCAGATGCAGACGTCGGCATTGAAGTCGGAACCGTCATGGAACTTCACACCCTTGCGCAGCTTGAGGGTTACCGCACGGTAGTCTGAAGACCACTCCCAGGACTCGGCGAGAAGCCCGGTGATATTTGCCCTCGCATCAAAGATGACGAGCGGCTCGATCACTGGCGGGATGATGATGCCTGCCATGCCGAGGAAGTTTTCCGGAATACCGATGGAGCCGGAAGGCGGCTCGTTCAGGATGTATTTGAGTGTGCCGCCCTGCACGGGGCCCGTGGAGGTGGCGGTGCCTGAAGGAGTGGTTGCCTCGGGTTTCTTCTCGGCACAGCCGGTGATAAGTAGCGCAAGAGTAACGATCAGGGTAAAAAATATGATAAGGTAGCGACGCATTTATCTCCTTTCCTGTGATTTGACCGTCTTTTGTTGCTTCGTCCGACTCATGTCATGTCTTGCCTCCTTGCCAGAAATTAAAGCACTGTATTACGTTGTTTACAGGGTCCCCCTGAGCCTCGGGTCGAGGGCATCACGCAGCCCGTCACCGACCATGTTGAAAGCAAATACCAGTATCATGATGGCAAAGCCGGGAACGATGGAAAGCAGGGGGTCGGAGAGAAGATACTTGTAGCCCATATTGACCATGGCGCCCCAGGCCGGTGTTGGCGGGTTGATGCCGATGCCGAGGAAGCTCAGGCCGGCTTCGGCGAGGATGGCGCCGCCCAGCGCCAGGCTCATCATGACGATGACCGGGGCAAGGCAGTTGGGCAGGACATGGTAGAACATGATCCTTCCCGGGCTTGCCCCGATAACTCTGGCGGCGGTGACATACTCATTCTGCTTGACGGAGATTACCTGACCGTAGACCATACGGGCGTATGATGCCATCATGCCCACGCCGAGGGAAACGATGATGTTGAGCATCCCCTGCCCGAGGATGGCGGCGATGAGCAGGATGAGCATGATCATCGGGAAAGCCATGAGCGCATCAATGACCCTCATGATGATGGTACCGGTCCACCCCCCGAAGTAACCGGCAACCAGCCCCAGCGTTACCCCCAGCGCCGCCGCCACGCCGACCGCGGCGAGCCCGATGGTGATTGAGGTGCGGGCACCGTAGATCATGCGGCTCAGGTAGTCCCGCCCGATGGTATCGGTGCCCAGCGGGTGTTTCCAGCTCGGCGGAAGCATGGCATTTTCCGGGTCGGGCAGGTTCGGGTCGTAGGGGGCAAGCCAGGGGGCGAAGATGGCGGCGATGATGTTGATGAGGATGAGTACGAGCCCCACGACGACGATCTTCCGGCTGAAGAATGCATGGTAGTAGTGCTTCCAGATGCTTACCCGTGGTGGTGCTTCGGCAAAAGAGTTTCTATCTTCAGTCATAATCGTCAGTCCTTTTACGAATAGGCAACGCGCGGGTCAAGCCAGGCATAGGAGATGTCCACGATGAGGTTGGAAAGCACCACCATCACCGCACTGATGAGGGTGATCGCCTGGGTCACCGGGTAGTCCAGCCCCATCACCGCATTGACGGCAAGCCTGCCCATGCCGGCGATGTTGAAAACGGTCTCCACGATGACCGAGCCGCCGAGGATGCCGGTCACCCCCATGCCGAGAAGGATGGCAAGCGGAATGAACCCGTTCTTGATGACGTGCCGGCGGATAACATCGTTTTCCGTAAGCCCCTTGGCATAGGCAGTGCGGACATAGTCCTGCCGTACCACTTCCAGCATCACCGAGCGCGTCTGTCTTGCCATTCCCCCGAGCGGCCCGATGGCGAGACAGATCACCGGCAGTATGCTCTGCTTGAAGCTGAGCCAGGGGTTCACCGTCGGCCAGACAAAGCCGTGGGTGGGAAGCCAGCCCAGCTTGAGCCCGAAGACATAGATCATAACGATGGCAAGCCAGAAGACCGGCACGGTAATGCCGAAATTCGCCATCGTCGTTACGATGAAATCGATCACCTTGCCGCGGCGCACCGCGCAGATGATCCCGGCGCCGATACCCAGGATATTGCCGATGACGAAGGAGATCACACCGAGGTAAAGGGTCACCGGCAGCGTCTTGCTGATCTCGTAGAGCACGGGACGGCGGTTGCTGATGGAGATACCGAAGTCGCCCTGGAACATGCGGGAGATCCAGTCGGTGTACTGCAGGATGATGGGCTTATCAAGACCGTACTCGTGGCGGAGCGCCTGGAGTTTTTCCTCGCTGAACATGGTGAGGTTGTCCTGGCTGAGATAGAAGAGGAGCGGGTCTCCCGGCATGAGCCTCATGGCGATAAAAACAAGCATGGTGACGAGGACAACGATGATGAATGCCTGAAACAGACGACGGATAATATAAGCTGTCATTAGTTCCCCGCAGATTCCCCGTTCTATTTACTCAAAAATTCTTAGAGCACTGCATAAGCGGCGCGGACGGCGTGAGGTGCTAACCGCGCTACTTTGCTGGCAAGATGTTGACCTTCTCGCCCATCGGCCAGAAATGCCCGAAAAGGAAGGGCCGCTCCAGCTTCTTGACATGGACCGGGCAGTGCTGGATGCCTTTGGGGATGTAGACGAGGCATGAGGTGGAAAACTCATATTTCTCCCAGTCCTCGCCGAAGGCGATTTCCACCGTGGCCCCGAGCTTCTTCATGTCGTGCTTATCGGTGCCGAAGAACATCAGGTATTCGTCGTTCCTGTGGTAGTGGGGCGGCTCGGGGAACATCCCGGTGCGCAGGATGTAGTAAAGGGCGAAGTTTGGTCTTGCCCCGTCAATTTGTTTCATGAAGTCCTCGCTGGCGCTGACAAACGGGCTGCTCAGCTTCTTGAGCTCGGGCATCGTGCCGACAACTTCACGCAGGATGTATTTATCATATTCAAACCTTGGTGTGCCCATTTTCTCATCTATTCCTTTCTCAACGGTGAAGAAAATCTCGGTGGAAGGTCTGCCGGCTAGACCTTGTTTTCCTCCCCCGTTTCCGGCTCAACGTACTTCGGGGGCAGTGTCAGGCTCAAAAGCCATGCGTCAGCGCTTGGCCTGCGCGCAAGACGGCACCGGTGCGGCGTCCCCTTCGGTATATAGACCATGGCGGCACGGTCTATCCTATGGGTTTCGCCTTTTTCACCGAGTGTGATTTCCACCTCGGTGCCGATGTCCTTGATATCATCGGGGTTTCCACCGACATACATGTTGACCCGGTCGGCATCCGCCTTCTCCGCTTTCTGTCCCATGTGGGCAATGGCATCAAGGGGGAAGAGCTCCACGGCAAAATCATAACCCCGCGCGTCTTTCCCTGTGAACTTCAGTACCTCGCAGTCCCCGTATTTGCTGACCTGAGGGCTGACGAAATAGTTGACCGTCTTTTTCTTTTTGGCTGGCACCTGCTGTCCTTTCTGGCCCTGGTATTTCAGAGCGCCTAAAATTTCACCATGTGGAATTTATGGTTCAAAATTGCAATCGTCTGCTAATTTTACATGTTTGTACCGGGGTTCGTCAAACTGCGGTCAAGCGTGGGTGCTTGATCAGAACGGGATTCCCACCGAGTTCTACCTTCCTGTTGGAGCTGAGGGTTTAGAATCTTCCATATGAATATGAAAAAATGGACTAGCGGTGAAAGAGTTCTGTAAGGAGAACCGAACTAAAGCGGGCGCTTCTTGCATTTGGCCTTTTTGTGCCTGCTCTCTTTTCCCACTTTCAGTCGGGATTGTTTTTCAACCCCGACCCGTTGGGCTGTGGGAGAAGATGGTGATACAAAAATTTGAAGACCAGGCTGTTTGCTAACCTGATACGAGTAGTGTGTATAATAGTAACTGGTATGAAGTTACAGACCGTCAGGTTGCAGTCTCTCAGCGGATTTTTCAGGGCAATCGGTGTGCTTACCGGTAAAGCCGGTGCGTTCATCAATAAGGTTACTGGTGTGAACCGCCGTCATAACGAGGCACTGCGCCAGTTGAAGGACTGGGCGGCTACCGTGGACGGCTTCTTTATCACCTACCGGGTGAGGCAGGGCGGTCTTTCATTTCTGGTGGAGAACGGACAGAAGGCCACTTTCGACCTCGTCAACATGCACCACCGGGGCAGCGAGCTTACCGGAACTGTCAGGAGGATCAGGGACGCC
>JAOAEN010000239.1 GCA_026416775.1 Dehalococcoidales bacterium | reverse complement strand
AGATGTGTATAAGAGACAGTGCCTACACGGAGAATTCCCCCTATGCTGTTATCGGCAATGACCGGAATATCTACGGGCTACAGTTCCACCCCGAGGTTGCCCATACCCCGGAAGGCAAAACAATCCTGAGGAACTTCGTCTACAAGATATGCGGCTGCCACGGTAACTGGACGATGGGCAACTTTGTTGCCGAAAGCATTACCAAGATCCGCGAGCAGGTGGGTGGCGGGCGTGTCATCAGCGCCCTTTCGGGCGGGGTGGACTCATCGGTGGTCGCCACACTCATCCACCGCGCCATCGGTGAGCAGCTTACCTGCATCTTTGTTGATAACGGGCTGTTGCGCAAGGAAGAGGCAGAGCGTACCCTCAATGTCTTCAAGAAAAATCTGGGCATGAACATCGTCTTCGTTGACGCTTCACAGCGCTTCCTTGCCCGTCTCAAAGGCGTCACCGATCCCGAGGAAAAGCGCAAGATCATCGGCGAGGAATTCATCCGCGTCTTTGAGGATGAAGCAGGAAAGATCGGCAAGGTGGACTTCCTTGCCCAGGGAACACTTTATCCGGATGTCATCGAGAGCGTGTCCTCGGTAAGCAGCGTTTCCGCCAAGATCAAGTCCCACCACAACGTAGGTGGGCTACCCGCGAGGATGACACTAAAGCTCATTGAACCGCTGCGCTACCTCTTCAAGGACGAGGTGAGGCAAGTCGGCTTACAGCTCGGGCTGCCCGAGGAAATGGTCTGGCGGCAGCCCTTCCCCGGTCCTGGTCTTGCCATCAGGAGCATCGGTGAGGTAACGCCGGAGAAGCTGGAAATCCTGAGGAATGCCGATTACATCCTGATGAATGAGATCAAGAAGGCCAAGCTTTACCGCAGCCTCTGGCAGAGCTTCTGCGTGCTCACCAACGTGCGCAGCGTGGGCGTGATGGGTGACTACCGCACCTACGGCTACCTCGTAGCGGTACGCGCCGTGACCAGCGAGGATGCCATGACAGCGGACTGGGCAAGGCTTCCCTACGACCTGCTTGCCCGCATCTCCAGCCGCATCATCAACGAGGTGCCCGGCGTCAACCGCGTGGTCTACGATATTACCTCCAAGCCCCCGGCAACGATTGAATGGGAGTAGAAATGAGCAACCTCAGAGTCCTCGTCATCGGTAAGGGCGGGCGGGAGCATGCCATCACCTGGAAGATCGCCCAGAGCCGCAGGGTGGGGGAGCTTTTCGTTGCCCCGGGCAATGCCGGCACCGCACAGATCGCCCGCAACGTTGATATCAATCCTGAAGACAGCGAAAGGCTGCTCGGGTTTGCGAAGGAAAACCGTATTGATATCACCGTGGTCGGTCCGGAGCAGCCGCTTGCTTCCGGTATCGTGGACCTTTTCTCCCATCACGGGCTTGCCATCTTCGGCCCCACGCAGAAGGCAGCCCGCATCGAGTCAAGCAAAGTCTTTGCCAAGGAACTCATGCAGCGGCACGGCATCCCCTGCGCAAGGAGCGCTTCTTTTGATGACCTGGCAAAGGCTTTAGATTATGTCAAGCGCCAACGCCCCCCTATCGTCATCAAGGCGGACGGGCTTGCCGAGGGGAAGGGTGTCATCATCGCCGGTACCATTGCCGAAGCGGAAGAAGCCCTTGATGGGATGATGCGGGGAAAGCGCTTTGGGAAGTCCGGCGAGAGGGTGGTCATTGAGGAGCACCTTGTCGGCAGGGAAATGAGCTACTTTGTCTTTACCGACGGGAAGACCGTCGCCCCGACGGTACCTGCCTGCGATTACAAGCGTATCTACGACGGTAACCGGGGGCCGAACACCGGGGGCATGGGCAGCTACAGCCCGCCGGAGTTCTACAACAGCCTGCTCGGCGAGGTCATCCTCAGGACGATCAT
>JAOAEN010000238.1 GCA_026416775.1 Dehalococcoidales bacterium | reverse complement strand
AAAATACGCCCTGTCCCCCCTGATGATAAAGGTCCGGATGACGATATTGATGTCCATGTCCCCGCTGAAGCTCAGGTAGCCCAGCGAGCCGGTATAGACCGAACGGCAGGTTGGCTCAAGCTCGTCGATGATCTCCATGGCACGTACTTTGGGCGCCCCGGTGATGGAGCCGCCGGGGAAGGTTGCCTTGAGGAGGTCAATGCGGGTCTTACCTTCGGCAAGCCTTCCCACCACGGTGGAGACCAGATGGAAGACCGTGGGATAGGTCTCAAGCACGCACAGCTCGGTGACCCTGACCGTGCCGTAACGGCATACCCGCCCGAGGTCATTGCGCTCAAGGTCAACGATCATGACGTTCTCCGCCCTGTCCTTCACGCTGGCAAGGAGTTCCTCTGCCCGTCTCCTGTCCTCCTCGGGCGTCCTGCCGCGCGGGCGGGTGCCTTTTATCGGGCGCGTTTCCACCTCATCGCCGCGCAGCTTCAAGAACCTTTCCGGGGAAGCAGAGACGATAGCCACCCCGTCAAAATTGAGGTAGCCAGCAAACGGGGCGGGATTTATCCGACGCAGCCTGCGGTAAAGCTCGTAGGGAGGAATGCCGATTTCCGCATCAAAGCGCTGGGATAGGTTCACCTGAAAGATGTCCCCGGCACCGATGTACTCACGTGCCCGCGTTACCGCCCGCAGGTAGCCATCATGCGAGAAGTTCGCCGCAAGCCGGGGTTTACCCGTTACCCTTGCCTCCGCGGGGATAACATTCCCGGCAGAACCCTTGACCGCATCCTGCAGTTCCTTCAGCCTTTCACGGGCACGGGATATCCTTCCCGCCCCCGTCTCCGGGAATCCCGTAGCGACAAGGTAAGCCTGCCCCTCCAGATGGTCAAAGGCAATGATGGCATCGTAGAAGGCAAAGTAGAGATCGGGAAGGTTCAGGTCATCGACCGCCCGGCGCGGCAGCTTCTCGATGAAGTGGCAGAGGTCGTAGGCAAAATAACCTACTGCCCCGCCCAGGAAGGGAATGGCAATGCCATCACCCCCGACCCTGTAACGCTCAAGGAACTGCCCCAGCACGTCAAACGGGTTGCCCTGAACCATCGTCTTCCTGCCGCCCTCGAGGATGGTTATTTCCCCGCCCTTGCTACGGAGCACAAGGAACGGCTCTGCCCCAATGAAGGAATAACGCCCGAGCTTTGCCGAGGTCATACCGCTGTCCAGAAAGAAGCTGTAAGGCCTCGGGGCAAGGTTTTCAAAACAAAGTGCCGGCTCGGGCAGGCGGACAACCTCAACCAGGGGACGCAGATCGGACATGCCATATTGATTATAATTTAATCTGCCCGGCTGATAAAGTGCTGAATTTTGAGTTTTGCACTATTTCTGTTATGCTTCTAGGGAAGCACTACTAAAATGGATACTGTCAGGACCGCCTTCGGCTCTTCCGATTATGTCAAGATAACCGTCCTCGGGTTTGCCCTCACCGCCCTCTGGCAGAGCCTGCACACCATCGTCCTGCCCCTGAGACTGCTTGATTTCGTCCCGGAGGTTCAGAAAAACACCTATCTCGGGCTGCTTACCCTTTGCGGGCTCCTTCTTGCCATGTTTGCCCAGCCCCTTTCGGGTGCGGCAAGCGATAATTTCCGCTCACGGTGGGGAAGGCGCCGCCCCTTCATCCTTGCCGGGGGGATCACTATTCTCTGCCTCCTTCCCGTCATCGGCACCGCCGCCAACTACGTCACCGTGTTTGCCGTTTACTGCCTGCTCCAGGTCGGGAGCAACATCGCTCAGGGGCCCTATCAGGCATTCATCCCCGAGTTCGTCCCTCCGGAGAAGCGGGGGCGTGCCGCGGGAGTCAAGGGGCTGATGGAAATTGCCGGAGGGCTCCTGCTCGTCTATATCACCTCGGTGCTAATGAGCCGCTACGCCGCAGGGGAAGGAAGCCAGCATCTCTGGTAC
>JAOAEN010000237.1:1710-1954 GCA_026416775.1 Dehalococcoidales bacterium | reverse complement strand
AGATAGACATCATCAGGGAGGTCGGGGTGGAGATCAGGCTGAACACGAGGGTGGAGTCCGTTGACAGCCTTTTTGCCGATGGCTATGATGCGGTATTCCTTGCCCCCGGGGCCCACCGCGGGCAGCCCCTCGGTGTTGAGGGGGATAACCTCCCCGGTGTCTATGACGGGGCGACCTTCCTGAGGGAGGTCAATCTTGGCAGGAAAATAAATGTTGGCGAGAGGGTGGCGGTCATCGGCGGGGG
>JAOAEN010000237.1:0-1700 GCA_026416775.1 Dehalococcoidales bacterium | reverse complement strand
CCGCCGTACCCGCGCCGAGATGCCGGCAAGCCCCGAAGAGGTTGAAGCCGCTCTTGAAGAGGGTATCAGGATAGATTTCCTTACCGGGCATGTCAGGGTGGCCCGGAAGGGCGACCGGCTTGCGCTTACCTTGAACCGTATGATGCTTGGTGAGCCGGACGCCTCGGGCCGGCGCCGCCCGGTACCTGTTAAGGGGAGCGAGTTCACCGAGGAGTTTGATACCATCATCGGTGCCATCGGGCAGGTACCGGAAATTCCCGCCGGCTTCGGGGTGAAGACTGCTCGCGGCAACATCATTGAAGTTGACCCGGTAAGTCTTGAGACAGGCCGCAAGGGGGTGTGGGCGGGCGGTGATGCGGTGACCGGTCCGGACTCGGTGATCCGGGCGATTGCCGCCGGTAGGATTGCCGCAAGCTCCATTGACAAATACCTCGGTGGTAGCGGCGTGATTGACGAGGAGTTGAGCTGGGAACGCGAGATAGGTGCATGCGCCGGTATTACCGATCCCGATTTCCCGAAGCAGCTACGTGCCAGAATGCCGTGCCTGCCTCCTTCGGAGGTAAAAGATAACTTCCGCGAAGTGGAACTCGGCTTTCCGGTTGAACTTGCCATTGCGGAGAGCAAACGCTGTTTCCAGTGCGGTTTCCGCGCCCAGATACCGCCGGCACCGGCGCCCCCGTCGGGGAGAAGCCAATCTCGGCAGTTCAACAGGTCAGGTTAGCCGCGGAAGGGTAATCTCACCCCCGGGTGGTGGGGAAATAGAAACTAGGGGCGGGTAATATGGCTGAGCGAGCCGGCGCCGCCGCAAATAAGAGTATTGTTCTTATCATCTCTACCACCGCTGCCTTCATCCTGCCGTTTCTTGTTGCATCCGTCAATATTGCCCTGCCGAAGATGGGACAGGAGTTCCACATGGAGGCGGTGGTGATGAGTTGGGTGAGCACCGCCTATTTTCTGGCGGTTGCGGTCTTTCAGGTGCCTGTGGGGCGTCTATCCGATATCTTCGGGCGCCGGCGGTTTTTCCTTATCGGTCTTGTTATTTCCACGATCGCCTCATTTCTTGGGGCCTTTGCTCCTGCCACGGCCGTGCTTATCGTCTCCCGCGTCCTTCAGGGTATCGGGGCGGGGATGTCCTTCAACAACAGCGTGGCGATCCTGACTTCCGTCTTCCCGCCTGAAGAGCGGGCAAAGGCGCTCGGGATAAGCCAGGCGGGGACCTACCTTGGGCTTTCGCTGGGGCCGCTCATCGGCGGCGTAATGACCGAGCACTTCGGCTGGCGTAGCCTATTTTTCCTCAGCGCCTGCCTCGGGGTCTTTCTCGTCGGGCTCGTCTTTATCGGGCTGCGGGCGGAATGGCGCCAGGCGGCGGGAGAGAAGTTTGATAGCCTCGGGGCGGTGGTCTACGTTTTTGCCATTGCCCTCTTCATGTACGGTTTTTCCAGCCTGCCCGGGGCTATCGGCGCCATTTTCTTTGTGCTCGGCATTCTGGGCCTGGTCTTTTTCGGCTACTGGGAAAGCCGGCAGCCCAGCCCGATCTTTGAACTCAGCCTCTTTCAGCGCAACCGTACCTTTCTCCTCTCCAATCTCGCTGCCCTGATCACCTATATCTCAACCTTTGCCGTGAACTTCCTTTTGAGCCTTTATCTCCAGTACATCAAGGCGTTTTCGGCGCAGAGTGCCGGGATGGTGCTTGTTGTTGC
>JAOAEN010000236.1 GCA_026416775.1 Dehalococcoidales bacterium | reverse complement strand
CTGAAATACAGCAGGTATTTTCTCCATGAGCTACCGGACGAACAGCGGCTGCAGGGCTTTGCGAAGATGCCCTCCATGGTGGCCTACACCGATGCGGATATCATCGAGGGCAGCCGCTATTTTTCGGTCATGCTCATGGGGGAAGAGGCAGCGCGGATGGGCGGACACGGCCCCCACATCCACAAGGACCCCGAGCTCCTCGTTGCACTGGGGACTGACCCCGCCAATCCCCGGGACCTCGGGGCAGAGATTGAAATGTGCATGGGTCCGGAGATGGAGAGCCACATCATCACCTGCTCCACCATGGTGTGGATCCCGGCCAATTTCATCCACTGTCCCTTCCGGGTGCTCAAGGTGCGCCGCCCCTTCCTCTTCATCCAGTGCCAGTACGCCCCCAAGCTCAGCGAGAAGTCCTACCGCCAGCTCGTACCGCCGGAGCTCCGGAAGAAAATGATCTTCATCGACACGGAAGACATGCTCAAGCCGTGAAGCTGAAGCGGAAGGGGGTACGCTAGGAATACACACCGTACTCCTCAACCGCTTCCAGCATGGCGCGGAGGTTATCCGGGTTACCCTTATCAATGCTGGCACCGCCCGTCAGGATGAAGCCCCCGCCTTCGCCGCAGACCTCAATAAGCCTGCGGCAGTAGTCCTTGACCGCCTGCGGGGTTCCCGTGCGCAGAAGCGAGGCAGGGACGTTACCGGCAATGCAGGCACGGTCGCCGAGGACCTTCTTTGCCCTGAACATATCCGTCTGGTCAAAATGCCAGATGACCTTCCGCGGCGGCAGCTCCCTGATGATCTCAAGCCGCTCGTTGTACCTACCCTCGGCAAAGAGGAGCGGCACACAGCCCTCCTCAATAAGCCCCATGATTACCCGGCGCAGTGTTGGCCAGTAGAACTTCTCGTACTGCTGTGCCGACATAAACGTATCATCGCCCTTGTGGAGAGCGAAGAAGACGACCGGTCTTCCCGAGGCATCTGCCATCCGCAACCCGCAGTCAATGTTCATCGGGGTGAGCATCTCCGTTGCCGCAAGGAGCTTTTCCGGCTGGCGGTACATGTCCATGACGATGCCGCGCGTGCCCCGCAGGGTATCGGCGAGGATATCAAACGGGGCATGGGACTGCCCGCCGTAAAGCACCGGGAAACCCGATTCAAGAGCCTGCCGGTCAAACTCAAGGAGGGGCGCCTGCCAGCGCACCATTTCCTCACCGTATTCAATGATCTTGCGGAACATCTCCCGCACCTCGGGCAATGCCGCCATTGCCAGAAAGCGGTTCGGCATCCCGAGGATGTGGGAAAGCGGCGTGAAATCGGCAAGTGGCCTGAGTATTCCCAGCGTGCGCGGAAGGTAGTAGCGCAGGCAGAAATCGGAGACATCGCGCAGCAGGATATCGTACTCGTCCGGCTTCATGTACTCACCCTCGACAAACTGCTGCATGCTCGCATCATCCGGTAGCCCGTGCCCCGGCCACCTCGAGGAAAGGCTCTCGCAGAGTTCCATGAGCCTGCCTGAAGGCACCATGGCAGGGCTGGTATAGGTGTCCGCCGCAAACTCGTGGAAAAACCTGCGGTAGGCCTGGCACAGCCTCTCGTTATCGTACATGGCTTCCTTAAGGGTCATTCCCGCGTGGTAAACGGGAAACGTACCTGCCGGCAGGATGACCGGTACCCGGTCCGGCTTCTCCAGATTGATTACCCGGATGAAGCGGGTGACCCTTCTGCGGTAATCCTCCTGTGCCTTGCTGCTGGCGAATTTCACCCCCGGCGGCGAAAGCCAGCGCGCGAATCTTGCCGCACGCTTCTCATCAGCACCCGCCTGGTTATGCACACTGTCCATCTTTTCACCTCAGAAAATTTTTTAGAAAACACCACCGACCAGTTTTTCCCTCAATTTACGATATCTTGACAGACCATGTATAATCTGTCTCTTATACACATCTCCGAGCCCAC
>JAOAEN010000235.1 GCA_026416775.1 Dehalococcoidales bacterium | reverse complement strand
CATGGGGACAAGCCCCTCGTTGATCAGCCCGAGGAGCAGCTTGCGGAAGGTCGGCCAGTAGAACTTTTCAAACTGCTTTACCGACATGAAGCTGTCGTCGCCCTTGTGCATGGGGATAAAGATTACCGGGCTGCGGGACATCTGCGCCATCGCCACGGTCTGCTGCAGGCTGCGCTCGCAGATGACCTCGAGCGCCTCAAGGAGCTTCTCGGGCTGGCGGTACATATCCATGGAGGCACCGACGGTGCCGCGGAGCATATCGGCGATGGTGTCAAACGGGGCAAGCACCGAGCCGCCGCCCAGCGGGGGGAAGCCCATCTCCAGCGAGATGGTGGCGCATTCGCCAAGTGCCTGCTGGAAATGCTCGTTTTCTTCCGCCGCCTCCTTGAGCAGCTTGAAGAGCTTCTGGAAGCGGGGGTCAAGACACATCTGCATCAGCCGCTGCGGGATACCCTGGTACGAAGAAAACGGGGGGATATCCGCAAAGAACTCAAAGGCACCCCAGGTGCGCGGGGTGAACTTGCGCAGGGCAAAATCAAACTGGTCCTTGATGAAGAGGTCGTACTCGTCCGCCAGCATGTATTCCTTTTCCACGAAGTTGTGCATACTGGCATTATCGGGCAGCCCGCCGCCCGGCCAGCGGATGACCTTGTAGTCCAGAAGTTCGTAAACGCGGGCGGAAAAGAGGAGGGGCGCATCGTTGGAGTCCTGGTCATAGTCGTTAAGCCATTTCACCCAGGCAGGCCTGATCTTGCGGTAGTCATAGAGCAGGTCCTTCAGGGTATAACCCGCATTGTAGGCGATGAGGGAAGTGCCGCTCGTGATGTGGAGCGGGACGCGGTCGGGGATTTCCAGCTTGATGGCCTTGATCATCCGCGTCGCGCGCTCTTTATACTTCTTCTTCGCCTCGGGGCTGACGAACTTGATGTCCCTGGTGTCAAGCCACCTCTTGAAACGCTCCTCGCGTCTCTCCTCCCAGGTCATTTCCGACCACTGCTTCTTTTGCTCTTCCATGACAGACCTCTCTCCAACAAGAAATTAAAGGCAAAACAAGGGCAACCGCCCCAAATGCAGACTCGGGCGCCCCGCGCCACCAGAGCCCAGGGCGCCCGCAGCATCCCGTCACAAAGTCAGGGCTACTACTTATACCTGCCGTATTCCTTCGCCGCGGCCATCATTGCCCTGAGGTTTTCCGCCCGCCCCTGGTCAATGTTGGCACCGCCAGCAAGAATATAGCCCCCGCCTTTACCACAGACCTCAATGAGCTTACGGCAGTATTCCTTCACCTGCTGGGCAGGAGCCGTCATTAGGAGCGACGTGGGCACGTTGCCCATGATGCAGCAGGTATTTCCGATCTTCTTCTTCGCCTCAAAGATGTCCGTCTGGTCAAAATACCAGGCAACCGCCCCCTTGGGGAAGTCCCCGATGATGTCCAGCCGCTTGTTGTAGCTGCCTTCGGCAAAGAGCACTGGCACGATCCCCTCGTTGACGAGCGCCATCACCACCTTCTTGAAGGTGGGCCAGTAGAAGGTCTCGTACTGCTTCACCGACATGAAGCTATCGGCACCCTTGTGGAGGGGCATGATCACCACGGGGGCAACCGAATTGTTCACCGCATTGATCGCGCGGCTGATGGTAAGAGGGGCAACCCTCTCCATCGCCTCGTGGAGCTTCTGCGGTCTCTGGAACATGTCCATGAAGATGGCCTGTGTACCCCGCAGGGTATCACCCAGAGTGTCAAACGGGGCTTTGGCAAGACCGGACATCACGCTGGGGAAGCCCTTCTCTAGCGCCTTCTGGCTCACCGCGGCAACGGCCGCCACCCACTTCAGGCTCTCTCTACCGGCAGCAAGCAGCGCTTCAAAGCCGGCGGCGATCTCGGGGTCACCAAACGGAATGAAGCTCTGGATGGCGATTTCCTCAAACGAGGTCAGCGGGGGAAGCTTGGGGAAACCCTTGAGCGCTCCGAAGACGCGGGGCATATAGG
>JAOAEN010000234.1 GCA_026416775.1 Dehalococcoidales bacterium | reverse complement strand
CCCTTCAAGCACCGCGCGCCGCAGGGTGCGGGTGAGTTCTTCGGGGCTGATGGTCTCCCCGCCGAGATACTTCTCGATCAGGGTATCGTCTACCTCGGCGATCGCTTCAACCAGCTTTTCGCGGTAGCCGTTTGCCTGCTCTTTCAGGGCCGCGGGGATTTCGCCTTCCTTTGCCTGGGCACCGCTGCCGGTATAGGCCTTCATGGACAGGAGGTCAACCACACCCTGAAAGCTCGTGTGGGCACCAATGGGGATCTGCAGGGGAACACATTTGCTGCTGAGCTTGCTTTTCAGCTCGTTGAGGCATTTTCCAAAATCCGCGTTTTCGCGGTCCATCTTGCTGACGAAGACAATGCGCGGTAGTTTCGCCTCATCGCAGTAGCCCCAGACCATTTCCGTGCCGACCTCAACACCGGAAGCGGCACAGACAACAATCACCGCGCTTTCCACGACGTGGATGGCTGCCCTGACTTCGCCGACAAAGTCGGCATATCCGGGGGCGTCAATAACATTGACCTTGACACCGCGCCACTCAAACGGGATGAGCGAGAGGTTAATGCTGATCTTGCGTTTGATCTCATCGGGGTCATAGTCGGAAACGGTGGAACCTTCATCAACCCGGCCCATCCGGCTGATGAGCCCCGCATTGAAAAGCATGGCCTCGGAAACCGAAGTTTTACCGGCACCGCCGTGGGATAGTAAGACCGTATTACGAATTTTGTCCAGCCCGTAGTTAGGCATGAAATCATCTGCTCCCTATCATATTCTGGTGACGTAATAATTATACCTGCCCGAGCCTGAACACGGCAAGCGGCAGGGGAGTCCCTACCACCTGTCCCTGATTACCAGCTCGCTGAGCTCTTTCCGCGGCGGAGCTTTACCCTCGCGTGCCGGCACCCCGACCGGGAACATAGCAACCGCCCGGAAGCCCTGCGGGACGTTGAGGATCTGCTCCGTCTTCGGGGCATCAAAGGCGCCGATGATCACCGTGCCAAGCCCGAGGGCATGGGCGGCAAGCACCATGTTCTCCACGGCAAGGGCGGTATCGAACATGAACCAGTCCCCCTTGTCCGTGGCGTATTTGCCGGGAGCACCGTGCTCGGCCCCGGCCTTGCCCGTCTCCGCACAGACCACGATCACCACCGGGGCGGTATCAAAGGCAGGGGCAGCCGGATTGGGCACCTCCCTATCCGGCAGTTTGATGCTGTAAAGTGTCTTGGCAAGCTGTGACCTGATTTCAGGGTCACGCACCACGACAAAACGCCAGCACTGGGTATTTGCCCAGGACGGCGCCCAGCGACCGGCTTCAAGTATTGCCTCAATCTTGGCATCATCCACCGGGTCGGTGGTGAACCTGCGGATGCTCCTCCTGCCCTTGATGGCTTCAAATACGTCCATGAGTCCTCCTGGTTATCAGTAGTCTATTTCGTCGTCCTGCCAGGCACCTTTGCCGATGAGGGATACGAAGCGGCAGCCACACAGGTGCTGGACGACGTTTCTTTCGGGGTACTTCGTGAGCTTACAGAGCTCCTGCACGTGCCGGGAGCCGACCGGGATTACCATGCGCCCGCCGTAGGCAAGCTGATTGAGGAGGTCATCGGGAATGGAAGGGGCGGCGGCGGTGACCATGATGGCATCGTAAGGGGCATCCCTTACCCAGCCGAGCGTCTCTTCGGCGAGGTGAATGGTGATATTCTTATAGCCGAGACGTTCAAGCACCATGCGGGCGTTCTCCGCCAGTGCGGGGATACGCTCCACCGAGATTACCTCCTTTGCCAGCTCGGCGAGGATGGCTGTCTGGTAGCCGCTGCCCGTGCCGATCTCAAGCACCTTCTCGTCCCCTTCAAGTTCGAGTGCCTCGGTCATCAGCGCAATGATAAACGGCTGGGAAATCGTCTGCCCGTAGCCGATAGGGAGCGGTCTATCCTCGTAGGCTTGGTAACGCAATGTCTCGGGGACAAACTCCTCGCGTGGTACGCGGGACATAGC
>JAOAEN010000233.1 GCA_026416775.1 Dehalococcoidales bacterium | reverse complement strand
CCCGGGGTGAGGACGGCTTCCGTCCCGATACCGGTGAAATCTGCCGCCTGATAGAAAAACACCACCCGCGGGCGGTCTTCCTCTGCAACCCGAATAACCCCACCGGGGTCTATCTCCCCCGCAGCGATATTGAAAAAATCCTCTCACCATCCAAAGACAGCCTGCTCATCATTGATGAGGCTTATGTCAACTTTGTCCCGGAGAGATGGCCCTCCGCCAGCCTCATAACGAGGAACAACATCATTATCCTCCGCTCCATGACCAAGGACTATGGTATCCCCGGGCTACGCCTTGGCTACTGCCTCGCCTCTCCCGAGATCATCTCCGGTCTTTACACCGCATTGCCCCCGTGGAACGTGAATGCCATCGCCCAAAAGGCCGGGGTCTTTCTTCTCGGGCAGGAAGCGCACTTGTGCGAAAGCCTGCACATGGTCTCGGAAGCAAAACGCTACCTCATCTCGGAGCTTGCCCGCCTCGGGATTGCCGCCGTGCCATCGGCAACGCACTATTTCCTGATAAGAGCAAACGATGCCCCCTCGCTGCGCTCGGCCCTTCTCAAGGATGGCATCCTCGTGCGTGACTGCTCGTCCTTCGGGCTTGCAGATTACCTGCGCATCTCACAGCGCAGCCTGCGCGAATGTACACGCCTCATTCAGGCCCTTGAGCCGATACGGGCCGCCCACCCCGCTCTCCTTGATAACCACCCACGGGAGTCCTACACTGTAGGCGGTAAGGACATTCAAAGAGGTCCGGCATGAAGATCTTCTGCGTGATTCTGGGGATCCTGCTCATCATCGGAGGTGCTTTCGGGATTTTCATCACCTACCAGAAGCTGACCGCGGTAAGTGAAGAGCTCAGCACCACAAGGAACCTTCTCAGCGAGGTGCAGGCGGAACGTGACAGCACCGCCGCCATGCTTGCCGAGACGCAAAGACTGCTCGGGGAGACGCGTGATGCCCTTGAGGAGCAAAAAGAGCAGACCAGGCAATACCGCGACCTTTACGAGACAACCCGCAAAACGCTCGGCGAAACACAGAACGAACTTGATTCCATCAGGCAGGAACTGGCCGATGCCAGAGATGAACAGGAAACGTTACAGAGGACGGTCAGCGAACTCAACAGGACGATTGACAGGCTCAACGAAAAACTCGCCCTCTACGAGGACACGCTGGGCATCAGGGTCTTTGCCGGCATTGACCCGCCCTACCGCTCGGGCAGCGCCTCAATCCTGGACCTTGAGAATAACGGCACCGCCACCAACCCGAGCTGGGATGAGCTTCTCGCCTTCCTCAAGGCGGATAAGACCGACCTCAGACCGTACATCACGGGGGTGTACATGTGCGGCAACTACGCCTGCGATGTCCATAACAATGCCGAAGCACACGGTATCCGTGCTGCCTTTGTTGCCATACACTTCTATAACAACGAGCCCCACGCCATCAACGCCTTCAAGACCACCGACCGCGGGCTTGTCTATATTGACTGCACGGGCAGTACGTATAACCTCTACAACGTTAGTATGGACAGCCTCGTTTCGCTTGCCAAGGACAGGGTATATTCCGCCACCCTTCTTTTCACCACCGATTTTTACGCCTCCTACGACTGGATAGTCAAAAGCATTGAGATTTACTGGTAGAAACGGGGAGCAGCAAGAATGACAGCAAAGAAAAGTCACGCAGGACTGAACCGCGAACTGCAAAAACTCCTGCCCGCGCTGGGTGTGGACATGGCGGGAGTTGTCCGCATTTCGGACCTGAAGGGCACCGAGCTTGCCAGAGCCGCCCGGGCGTTGCTACCGGAGGTGCGCTCCATCATCGTGCTGGGCATGGAAGTATACCCCGAGTTCCTCGAGATCACCGCACCAGGGAAAACGGTCGGGCAGATGCGCCTGCATGAGATCTTCCGCAGCCACATTGACTACCTTTCCGAAAGGCTGGACAATGCCACCTACGAGGTTGCCCGGCTGCTGCGCCGCGCCGGCTTCAGGACGCTACCGCTTTCCTCCCGCCGCATCCCCACCGATCCCGTGAGCCTGCATGCGGTCATCTCCTACCCCGAGGCAGCCCAGGCGGCGGGGCTGGGCAGGGTCGGTATG
>JAOAEN010000232.1 GCA_026416775.1 Dehalococcoidales bacterium | reverse complement strand
TCGAAGAGCCGGCCGCCGACCTCGGCATGGCGCTTGCCATCGTCTCCAGCCACCGGGACAGCCCGGTCATCCCGGATACGGTGGTGGCGGGAGAGGTGGGCTTGAGCGGGGAAATCCGCGCGGTAAGGGAACTTGAAAGGCGCCTCGGCGAGGCAGCCAGACTCGGTTTCAGGCATGCCATCGTCCCCAGAACGAATGCCAGGATAAACCCGCCTGCCGGTCTTGAGGTCATCGCGGTGAGCACCCTGCGCGAGGCAGTCAGCCGGGCACTTCAGCCGCCACCGCCGCAGGAAAACGATTAACGCCCGGGGGAAGCCTGCATGACGGACAGGGAAAAGGTGAGTGCCATCATTGTGGCGGCGGGGGACAGCCAGCGCATGGGCGGCATTGATAAGCTCTTTGCCCCGCTTGCGGGCAGGCCCGTGCTTGCCAGAGTGATTGATGCCTTTGAGGCGTGCCGTGACGTTGATGAGATCATCATTGTCACGAGCCAGAAAAACATGGAGCGCTGCCGGAGGCTGGTGGCAGCCGAAGGCTGGCGCAAGGTCAGGGAAATCTGCCCCGGCGGAGCACGCCGCAGGGACTCGGTGGCGGAAGGGCTGAAGCGGCTCGCAAATCCCGACTGGGTCATCATCCACGACGGGGCACGCCCGCTCGTCACGGCGGAGCTCATCAGCCGGGGGCTTGCTGCCGCAAGGGGCACCGGTTCTGCCACCGCCGCCATCCCGGTCAGCGATACGGTAAAGCTCGCCGCCCCTGACGGGACGGTCTCGCAGACGCTCCCACGTCAAAATTTAAGGGCGGTCCAGACCCCGCAGGTCTTCAGGTACGACATCATCAAAAAAGCCCACGAAAATGCCGCACCTGACGTCACCGACGATGCCAGCCTGGTGGAGGGGCTGGGCTACCAGGTGGCACTCTATCCCGGCGCTTATGATAATATAAAGATAACGATACCCTTAGACCTCATCATTGCTGAGGCTCTTCTCAAGGCACGTGGGCAGTAAAAGTCGCATCGGTATCGGCTACGACATCCACCCGCTTACGGCGGGAAGAAAGCTCGTGCTCGGGGGTGTGGAAATCCCCTTTGACCGGGGGCTTTCCGGCTGGAGCGACGGGGATGTGCTCATCCATGCCATCATTGATGCCATGCTCGGGGCGGCGTCCCTGGGTGATATCGGGCAGCATTTCCCGCCGGGAGAGCCGGAATACAGGGGTATTTCAAGCCTCGTCCTGCTGGGAAGAACGAGGGAAATACTGGCGGCGCATGGCTATTCCATCGGCAATGTTGATGCGACCGTCGTTGCCGAGTCCCCCCGCCTCGCCCCCCATATCCCCGGGATGAGGCAGAACCTGAGCCGTGTGCTGGGAGTACCCACCGGCAGGGTGAGCGTCAAGGCTTCAACGAACAACGGCATCGGTGAAATTGGAAAAAACGAGGCCATCTGCGCCTATGCCGTCGTCATGCTGGAAGGTGGTGACCATGAAGCTATTTAACACGCTGACCGGAAGGAAAGAGGACTTCATCCCCATGGATGATACCGTAAAGATGTATGTCTGCGGGGTCACCCCGTACGACGATGCCCACCTCGGGCATGCGATGAGCTACATCATCTTTGATGTCATTCGCCGCTATCTCAGGTTCCGCGGCTACAGGGTGCGCTGCGTGCAGAACGTTACCGATATCGACGATAAGATCATCAACCGCGCCAACCGCCTGGGCATCACCGCCAGAGAGCTCGCCGAAAAGTACACCGGGCGCTACTTTGAGGACATGAAGGCGCTGAACATCCTTGATGCCGATGTCTATCCCCGGGCGACCGGGGAAATCCCCAAGATCATTGAAATTGTCAGCGGCCTGATTGACAGGGGCTACGCCTATGCCGCCGGCGGAAGCGTCTACTTCCGGGTCAGGCGGGTGCCCGATTACGGCAAGCTTTCCGGGCGTAGCCCGGAGCAGATGATAGCG
This sequence comes from Dehalococcoidales bacterium, assembly GCA_026416775.1. Classification (GTDB taxonomy): domain Bacteria; phylum Chloroflexota; class Dehalococcoidia; order Dehalococcoidales; family RBG-16-60-22; genus JAOAEN01. The sequence continues at coordinate 127 of JAOAEN010000232.1, read as the reverse complement.
GGCTCCCGCGTTGAGCCGGGCGAAGAAAAGGAAGGCCCGCTTGACTTCGCCCTCTGGAAAAAGTCGAAGCCGGGAGAGCCCTGCTGGGAAAGCCCCTGGGGCGAGGGCAGGCCCGGCTGGCATATTG
>JAOAEN010000231.1 GCA_026416775.1 Dehalococcoidales bacterium | reverse complement strand
CAGAGACACCTTGCAGATATGGCGCGCGCTGCCGGGACAAGGGTGATGGGACCGAACAGCGTGGGGACGCTGAACCCCTACTTCCCCTTTGACAGCAGCCTCGGGCGCCTCAATAGGCTCTTTTACCCGCAGGGTACCATCCGCAAGGGCACGGTCGGTTTCATCGGGCAGACGGGGCTTTTCACCGGGGTGTACCTGCCGCTCCTCAATGAAGAGATAGGGATCAGCAAGATTGCCTGTCTGGGCAATAAATGCGACGTGGACGAGACCGATATGCTTGCCTACTTTGCCGATGACCCGAGCACGAAGGTCATCGCCATGTACCTTGAGGATATCAGGCGCGGACGGGACTTCGTGGCACTGGCAAAAACGGTCACCCGCAAGAAGCCGGTCCTTGCCATCAAGTCCGCCGTGACCGGCGCCGGGGCAAGGGCTTCCGCCACACATACCGGCTCCCTTGCCGGCGATGACCGCGTGTATGATGCCGCCTTCCGGCAGGCCGGGGTCATCCGCATCGGGAGCTTTGACCAGCTCTGGGATGTCCTGAGGGGATTCGTGCATGCACCCTTGCCGCGGGGAAACCGCGTTGCCATCATCAACCTCGCCGGCTCGGGCTGCGTCACGGCGGTGGATGCCTGCATGCGCTACGGGCTTGAGATTGCGGGGCTTTCTGAAGACACACGCGCCAGGATCGGAAAGGTCTATCCCGACTGGTGGCAGGTGAGGAACCCGGTGGACGTCTGGGTCGCCATTGAGGCAAGCGGTTTTGCGGCGACCTACACCACAACAACACGCGCGGTGCTTGCCGACGAAAACGTTGATGGTGCCATCGTCATCATGGGGGCAATCGACTGGCTTGAAGGGGCAGACGTGCCTGCCCTTTTCCGGACCATCAGGCAGGAGTTCCCGCAGAAACCGCTCCTTACCGTGGCCTTCCTCGGTGAGCGCGGCATTTACCTCAGAATGCACCGCGGTTTTCAGGAAGCTGGCATTCCCTGCTACCAGAACGATGAGGCCGCCATCATGACGTTTGCCGCCATGTGGCGCTACAGCCGGTACCTTTCGGGCCCGGGCAATTAACGGGATGCCTGTACGTTACGGGGCGCCAGCATGCTGGATTTCCCCCGGTCCGGCTCTTCCCGGCAGCCCCTTTCCAGTGAAGCGCTTTTCCAGGAAGGGTAAAGGCCGCTCGTTTTTTTAGCTCCCCCAGCCGGATAAAGCTACGGTTTTTCCCGTGCCTCTCCCCGGAAGGGGAATGCCCCGGAAGCCGCAGGCACACATAACCAGAGGAATCGGACATTGACCTTCTCTTCCTGCGGATGATAAAATCCCTTCTGGTGGGCCTTTAGCTATTCCGCTTCGCCGAGAGCATCCACCGAGAGGACGTCAGGAGAGACGGGCATGAAGTGGGTCATTCCAATGTACGGGCTGCCGCGCGAGGTTACCGAAAAGCGACAGGTTGAAGTCGAGCTGGAAGAAGGCGCCGGCATGGCCGAGGTACTTGCTGCGATGGCCGACCAGGCCCCGGAGCTGGTGGGTAAGGTGATCATCCCCGACGGAAGCGGGAAAAAACGGCTGGCTGACGAGTTCAAATTCAACATTAACGGCACTTTCTACTACGCCGGCATGGACTTCCGCCTCAAGCGCGGCGACCGCATCGCGCTTCTTGTCCCCGTTACCGGCGGCTAGGTGCAGATACCACGTCCGGAAATCCCTTTAAATTTGCAGCCTTCATGTCTTGTCCCCCACGGTCACGGATGCCAGTGCCGACATCGTGTCTGGAAATCCCCCTTAGGTTCTGCCCGCATCAGGTCTGGTCTTCTATCCCGCCACACCTGCCCCGTCCGGAAAGACCCGTCTTCCGCGCCGATGACCTCACCCCTCTGAGAATGCAAGACTTTTATAAGAAGCGCAAAGCAGGGCAGAAGCAGACTTCCCGCGCGAATGGACAGTTTGACTAGATAAGGGCTGACAGCTCGCTCAGGCTCCGGATGCGCGGGCAATCTCCGATATCACCGTGCAGGCCGTTACGGTCAAGGAGGACGGCTTTCATCCCCGCGGTCCTGGCGCCGACAACATCCACCTGGTACTGGTCACCGACATAGACC
>JAOAEN010000230.1 GCA_026416775.1 Dehalococcoidales bacterium | reverse complement strand
AGATGTGTATAAGAGACAGCCGCCACCCTTGCCGCCCCCACGTCGCGTGCCACCCCGGCGAGGAACTCGTAGCGCACCAGGCGCGCCGCTTCTTCCAGAGAAAGCCGCCGCTGTCTCTGGTAGGCGCGCACGTCCCTTACGGCAACTGTTACCGGCAGCCCGAGCCGGCGTGCCAGCCGCCTGACATATCCGGCATCGGCGCGGGCATCGGGACGTAGCCCGTGGTTGAGGTGGGCGACATGGAGCTCAATCTCCAGCTCCCTGCGGAGCCGTGAGAGCACGTGGAGAAGGCACACCGAGTCCGCCCCCCCCGAAACGGCAACGACGGCCTTCTCACCGGGGGAAATGAGTTCCCTTTCGCGGATAAATCCCCGCACCCGCCCCAGAAAGTCCGGAGTCTCTCCTTTCGTCACGCCTGCCTCCACCCCCGAAATGACCGCCGCCCCGCCCTAACCTGACCCGAGAACCAGCCGGGTGCGGTGGATGGAATCGGGGTAGCCGGAAAAGCCGAGGGCAGCGGTAACCTGCTCGGGGCGCCCGGCACCGCTCCCGTCACAGCGCAGCCTCATCCCGAGACGGCACCAGCCCCGGTACCAGTCAATCACCCAGATGTCGTCAATCAGGGCACGCAGGTCGTATTTGTGCGGCCCGGTATCCCGCTGGTGCTGCCAGGGAAGACTTTCCTTGTCCAGGAGCGCATTGATCCTGGCTTCAACATCCGCCCGGGACTCTTCGGTGGCGATCGTTACGATGTATTCCGCCTGACGCACCTGAGACTGCAGCGAGGGCACGCTGAGCGGGATATTAAACACCTGCTGGATACTGATCCCGCGAGGGAGCTGCCGGCTCAGGGCGGTCATCAGGGCATGCGGGGAAATGAACTTCATAAGATACATTTCCAGGAGCTCCGCTTCCGAGGTCACGCCGAGCGCAAGAGGTGCCGCGAGGGAGAGCCGGGGATGGGGGTTGAAACCCTCGGAGTAAGCCACGGCGATCCCGGCGCGCCTCAAGGCACGCTGCCACAGACGCATGAGGTCGAGGTGGGAGATGAACTTAAGCTCCTCACCCCGGCTGAAGCGGATACGCACGCGCTGCATGACAGCCCCCTGTAAAAGATGATAGCATCGTGGTGGTGGGCCGTCAAAGAAGAGACCGGAAGGGTGATCTGCCTGCAGATGACCGCAGGAGATCGAACCGTCCCGCCGTCCCCTTTCATTGACAGTGGGGCTGCAATGTTCCTAGAATTGTCCTGAGAGTCAATGTCAACACCCGTATTTCAAAAGCTGACCCTGGACGGCGGGCTGCGCCTCATCACCGCCCCCATGCCCCACAGCCGCTCCGTGGCGATCAGCCTCTTTATCGGGACGGGCTCAAGGTACGAGGAGGAAAACGAGGCGGGGATTTCCCACTTCATTGAGCACATGCTCTTCAAGGGCACGGCAAAACGCCCCACCCCGGTGGACATCTGCCTGCCCATCGAGGGGACGGGGGGTGTTATCAACGCCGCCACCGATAAGGAGCTCACCATCTACTGGTGCAAGGTACCCCAGCCGCATTTTGCCGAGGCGCTGGACGTCATCGCCGATATCGTCCTGAGTTCAAAGTTTGATCCCGGGGAAATTGAGAAGGAACGTCAGGTCATCATCGAAGAAATCAACATGTCGCTGGACTCGCCCGCCCAGCGCGTCTCCATGCTCATTGATGAGATCATGTGGCCGGATCACGCGCTGGGGCGTGATGTCGCCGGGACAAAACAGTCGGTGGCTGCCATCAGCCGCGAGATGATGCTCTCCTACCTCGGGCGCCACTACCAGCCGCACAACGCAGTTCTTGCCGTTGCCGGTGGTATCAGGCACGAAGAGGTGGAGGAGACCGCCCGCAGGGTATTCCGCGGCTGGGAAAACACGGCACCAGGTGTCCGCTTCAGCCCCTACCGGCCGAAGAATGGCAGACAGGTGCTTGTGGAAAGACGCCCGACCGAGCAGACCCATCTCTGCCTGGCACTGCCGGGCAATTCCATCAGCGACCCGGACCGCTTCAGGCTTGACCCTGTCTCTTATACACATCT
>JAOAEN010000022.1 GCA_026416775.1 Dehalococcoidales bacterium | reverse complement strand
GCTACGTCCGCGTGACGATTGAAGGTCCAGCCAGCCCCCAAGTCCTCCTTCCGCGCATTGACCAGCTTGCCGGGATGCTGCGCCCCTATGTCCAGAAGGACACCGAGATGTTCTACAGCTACGAGGACTGGGAGCGCTGCCTCAATGAGGACCTCAGACCTCCGGACGTCTTTGAGGGGTGGATGGCGGGCGGGCCTTCACCACCTCTGCCCTTTTTCCTGCACCGCAGCGAGGTAAGCGCCCTGCGGCGCGAGTTCGGCGTGAGCAGCCTCTTTGAGCTCATGGCCAAGGCACTCACCCCGGAAGACGTGGCAAAGCTCAAGGACTGTCTCACCCCGGAGACCTACGAGCTTTTCCTGCTCAATTACTACGGGCCGCTCAAAGCCCCCCAGCCGCCGCGGCAGCCGGGCTTCGGCCCCAATTCGCTGGGGCTAAAGAGCTTCATCACCGCCCGCTACGAGTCCGTCCTCAAGCAACTGAACGGGGAGCTGCCGGCAAGCAGAGGGGACGGTAGCGGTAACGGTGCCAGCATGTGGATGTCGGACATGTTCGCACCGCCGCAACGGCCGCGCTAGGAAGGAGACTGGCGATTAAGATCGCAGGTTTTTTCAGGAAATCCGCCATAACGGACATCTCACCCCCGGAAAGGTTTGAGCGTAAGTTCTACATCGTGCCCGAAAACATCGGCTTTGCCCACAGCCTCCTGCGCCAGTTCTGCCGTCCCGACAGGGAATACCCCGTTGATACGGTGAACAGCCTCTACTTTGATAGCGATGACCTCGCCCAGTACGAACGCTCCGCCTCGGGCGAATACCGCAAGGACAAGGTGCGCATCCGCTGGTACGGCGAGGTCGCGCACCTCAGCGGCGAGGTGCCCGTCTTCATCGAGGTGAAATCGCGCCGCGGTTTTGCCAGCTCCAAGAGGCGCGAACGCCTCCTCGTGCCGGCTTCCCACCTCAGGGGGGATGACCTTGCCCGGGGTATTGTGAGCCGCTCCGTCCTCATGGAGACGCTTGCCAGGCTGGGGCACTTCCCGGAAGAGCCGCTTAAACCCGTCATCCTGATAAGCTACCGCCGTCACCGCTTCAGCGAGATGCTCACCGGTATGCGCGTCTCGCTGGACGAGGATATCCGTGGCTCTGTCGTCGCCCCGGAGCTTGCCCGGCGCCCGAGCCTGTCGTACGAGATCACCCTTTCCGGGGGCGTCATTGAGGTCAAGGGGCAGAAGATTGAGCTTCCACCAACGCTGCGGCAGATGCGCATACTGGACGTGGACTGGGGGCGCTTTTCAAAGTATGGCGCCTGTCTTGACGCCTATTTCACCACGCCGGGTACCGTGGCACGGCTTTCGCCACCGGGACGGATAGTGCAAGGATAACACTTAAGGAGGTTTTCTTAACATGGAGCAGTTCCTGTCTTACCTCAAAAGCCTGGAGTCCCCGCTCACAATATGGGAGATCATCACGGCGCTGGGGTTCTCGTTCATCGCCTCTATCGTGACCTATCTGCTCTACCAGATATTCTACGGCTCCCGCCACATCGGCGCCGGGGTGCACCGCACCTTCATCCTGGGTGGCCCGGCGATCACGGCGCTCTTTCTGGGCATTCAGGTATCAATACCGCTTTCCCTGGGGCTACTCGGGGCGCTTTCCTTCGTGCGCTTCCGCACCCCGGTCAAAGACCCCGCCGAGATAGGTTTTCTCCTTCTCCTCATCGCCTCTTCCATCGGGGCAGCCACGGAGAACTTCCTTGTTACCGCCATCCTCTTCGGGCTTGTCTTTATCGCCTTAGGCATCCACTGGCTTACCCGCAACCGCATTTCCCTCTTCGCGCAGGGGCACCTCATGCTCTCCGTTGACCAGCCGTCCTATGCCGGCATTGAGGGCAGGCTGTCCGCCTTTCTCAGGGAAAAGCTGAGCGGCCTGAGGCTTCAGTCGGTCTCGGTGATGGAAGACCGCGTCAGCCTGCATTACCAGTACCGCCGCCGCAGCGGTTTCGACTGGACAGCCTTCACCAGGGAACTCCAGCAGATTGCCGGTCAGGCAAAGCTCGAGATCTTCATCAACTGAAGAAGGCTCAGGTGCTGGCAATACCTCCGCGGCGGGTGATATGATGTTTCTGTCGGCGGAGTTTGCCGCCGGATAGCACAGGAAGGCGGTCGTGGACATTAGGTTGACCTTTCTCGGGGCGGTGCGGGGCGTTACCGGCTCGCGCTACCTCATTGAAGCCGGCGGCACCAAGTTCCTTGTGGACTGCGGGCTCTACCAGGAACGTGACTTCCTCTACCGCAACTGGGAGCCGTTCCGCTTCCCGCCGCAGGAAATCAGCGCCGTGCTGCTCACCCATGCCCACCTTGACCACTGCGGGCTGCTACCCAAGCTCGTGAGGGAGGGCTTCCGGGGCAGGGTCATCTGCACGCCGCCAACTGCCGACATCACCAAGATCATCCTGCTTGATGCCGCCCACGTGCAGGAGGAAGATGCCGCCTATAAGAAAAAGCGCCACATGCGCGAGGGAAGGCAGGGGCCTTACCCGGAAGTCCCGCTTTATACCGTCGCCGAGGCCGAGGCCTCGCTTCAATATTTTTCCCCGGTGGAATACGGAAAGCCGGTAAGCCTCGGCCGGGAGATCACCGCCACCTTTTACGATGCCGGCCACATCCTCGGCTCGGCGATGATCAAGATTGACATGGGGCAGGGAGACGATAAGTGCAGCATCGTCTTCTCCGGGGATATCGGCCGCTGGGACCGCCCCCTCCTCCACGACCCCCATGTCTTCCGCGATACCGATTACATCGTGATGGAGTCCACCTACGGCGACCGCGCACATGAGGGCAGCGAGGACATCGGTGAGGAGCTTGCCCGCATCGTCAACGAGGCCTTCCGCAACAAGGGCAACATCATCGTCCCCAGCTTTGCCCTGCAGCGCGCGCAGGAAATCCTCTACTACCTCAACAAGCTCCTTTTAGAGGGGCGTATCCCCTACCTTGACGTCTACCTTGACAGCCCCATGGCACAGAAGATCACCGAGGTCTTCCGCAGGTATGCCGACCAGTTTGATGAGGAGATGAAAGACCTCATCCGCACCCACCGCTCGCCGTTTGATTTCCCCGGGCTCAGGATGGTGGAGACCACCGAGGAATCAAAAGCGTTAAACGAACTCACGGGCACGGCGATGATCATCGCCGGCTCCGGCATGGCGACCGGCGGGCGCATCAAGCACCACCTGGCGAACAACATCGAGCGGCCGGAATGCATCGTCCTCTTCATCGGCTATCAGGCGGAAGGCACCCTGGGCAGGCAGATCCTCGACGGTGCCAGGGCGGTGCGCATCCACGGGGTGATGCACCCGGTGAGGGCAAAGGTCTACCGCATTGAAGGCTTTTCCGCCCATGCCGACCGCGACGACCTCATCCGCTGGCTTTCCAAGCTCTCGCCTGCGCCCAGGCTCATCTTCATTACCCACGGGGAGCTTCAGGCTGCCGAGGCCTTCAAGGCTTTCCTCCGGGAAAGGACCGGTTTCAAGGCAACGATACCCGGCTACGGTGAAACTTTCCGGTTGAAATAGGTACAGGAAGAAGACTGCTCCTGTGGAGGAGGTTATGCCGAGGGAATACGAAATCAACAAGCTTGCCAAGGAAGAATCCTGGCGGATGTTCCGCATCATCGGCGAGCTGGTGGAGGGCTTTGACACCCTTGCCGATATTGAGCCGGCGGTGACCATCTACGGCTCATCCCTGCTCAAGCCCGATCACAGGTGGTACGCCCAGACGGAAGAGATTGCCTACGGGCTGGGCAGGGCCGGCTTTTCCATCATGACCGGGGGCGGCCCCGGCGTGATGGAGGCGGCAAACAAGGGGGCAAGGGAGGCGGGCGTAAAATCCATCGGGCTCAACATCGAACTACCCAACGAGCAGGCATGCAACATCTACGTTACCCGTTCCATCACCTTCCACCACTTCTTCGTGCGCAAGGTCATGCTCGTGAAATATGCCACCGCCTTCGTCATCATGCCCGGCGGGCTGGGCACGCTGGATGAGCTCACCGAGGTGCTCACCCTCATCCAGACCGGCAAGATCAAGCCCTTCCCGGTAATCCTCTTTGCGAGCGACTACTGGAAGGGCTTCCTTGACTGGCTCAAGAACACCGTGCTGGCAAACGGGTTCATTGCCGAGTCCGACTTTGACCTTCTGCGCGTCTTTGACGAACCTGCCGCCGTCGTTGAGGCAGTGAAGACTTGGTACGAGCACCAGCAGCTCGTCGGCACCCGCGCCCTAGAGCGCTGAGCCGCCGGCCGGAAGACAGCTTCTAAGGGGGTAGACCGTCTCCTTTTCTTCAATCCCCTCTCCAGCCGTTAAACTACCGGCTTTCACCAATATCCCCGGCGGGAGAGCCGGGACAGGAGGCAGGTGCACGCCGGTAGCCAGAAGCCAGCGGGACGGGGGAAACGCCCCGGTTTTGCTTGCGTCAGGATACCGGGGACTTTTTCCATGCTTCTGCCCGCGCCAGGAGCTCGCGTGCGGTATCAAGGGCGGAGGCGGTGTAGGAGGTGCCGGAAATCATCATTGCCAGTTCCTCAAGGCGTGCCTGCCCACGCATGGGTTCAACCGCACTGACGGTGCGGGTACCGTCCTGCTTCTTGACGACGCGGTAGTGGGCATCAGCAAAGGCGGCAATCTGGGCAAGGTGGGTGACGCAGACCACCTGATGGTGGCGGGAAAGTGCCCAGAGCTTTTTCCCGATGATCTCCCCGCTCCGCCCCCCGACACCGAGGTCAATCTCGTCAAACACGAGCACAGGGGTGGTATCCGCCCGGGCAAGGGCGCCCTTCAGCGCCAGCAGAAACCGCGAGATTTCACCGGTTGAGGCGATCCTGTCCAGGGGTCTTGCGACTTCCCCGGGGTTGGTGGCCGCCATGAAGGTGATGTCATCAATGCCCGTGGCATTGAAGCGGTAGCGCTTTCCATCGGCTGACGGGAGCCCGTCGGGGGCTTCTTCCTGCGTCACGGAAACGGCAAACTCAACCCGTCCCATGGCGAGGTCGGCGAGCTCGCGCTTCACCGCCCGGGCGAGGCTTTCGGCGGCATCCTTCCGGCGGCGGGAAAGCTCCTGGGCAACCTTCCCCAGCTCAAAGAGCAGCGCTTCCCTTTCCTTTTCCAGACTGCGGCGTTTTTCCTCGCCTGTGGTAAGCCCGTGCAACTCCTCCTCCGCCCGGGCGAGGTAACACTGGATTTCCTCGATGGACCCGCCGTATTTCCGCTTCAGGTTGCGGATGAAATCAAGCCTTGACTGGACCTCCCCGAGGCGCCGGGGGTCGGCTTCAAGACGGTCGGCATAGTCCCGCATTTCGTGCGCAAGCTCCGTAAGCCTGTGCGCCATTTCTTCAAGGCAGTCAAGCTTGGGCCTGAGCGCCGTATCAAGCCCGCCGAGCTGCCTTAACAGCGGGATGGCGCGGTTTATCCTCTCAACCGCGGCACCCGAATCCGTGCCCTCATCATCGTAGAGGAGACTGTAGACCGCGGAGGAGAGCTCCTTGAGCTTCTCTGCCGAAGCAAGCAGGTGGAGCTCCCTCTCCAGAGCTTCCTCCTCCCCGGGAATGAGCCTCGCCCTCCTGATCTCATCAATCTGGTAGCGCAGAAGGTCCACCCGGCGCAGCGTTTCCTGCTCGCTGCGGTTGAGCTCCCCGAGCGCCCGCTCAAGCTCGCGCAGCCTTGACAGACCTTCGGCAAATCTGCCCCTCAGCCCCCGGTTGCGGGCATAGGCATCAAGGAATTCGCGGTGCTGCTCACGCCTGCGGAGCGAAAGGTGCTCGCTCTGCCCGTGAATATCCACAAGGATGCTGCCAATATCCCGCAGCAAAGAGCGCGCCACGAGCTCCCCGTTCACGCGCACCGTGGCGCGCATGCCGCGGCGGTAGCTCAAACTGAGAAAGACCGCCCCCTCACCGCTGTCACGCCCTTTTTCCTCAAGCAGGCGCCGGAGCAGTCCCGTGGCATCATTTTCCGGTAAACGGAAAATGGCATCAATCCGTGCTTCCTCGGCACCGTGGCGGATATTCTCCTCCCCGATGTCACCCGAAAGAAGTGCCTCCAGCGCACTCACCACGAGCGATTTCCCGGCACCGGTCTCCCCGGTAATCACGTTGAGCCCCGGGGCAAGGCCCAGGCTTATCTCCTCAATGATACCGAACCCCCTGACGGTAAGCTCTTCAAGCATGCTGCACTTTCCCCGTTTCGCCCGCCTTAAAGCCCATCAGCTCCAGGTTCACCGGTACCTCGCGCAGCGGTAGCTGGAGCGCCCGTTTCAGATCAACCGCGTTGCGCACCGCATAGGCCTGCCAGTGGTTATTGAAGAAAGCAAAGACGAGCTTCGCCTGCGATGCGGTCTGCTTCACCCTCGCGGCAAGAGCGGCGATCTCATCAGGCGAATAGAGGTAACGGTAGCGCCTCTCGCGGTCGCCGCTCCACCATTCCGCGGCATTCCTGCCGTGAAACCGGAAGTAGGCAATATCCGCCGTAAGCGGGATATCCTCCGCAACAGAACCGGCAAACTTCGGCTCATCAATCCCCACCCAGGTAATGCCGTGGCTGCGGAGGAACTGCGCCGTAGAGGGGTCATCGCTGAAGCTGCGGTGGCGCAGCTCCACGGCAAGGCGGTAGCTGCCGAAATGCCTCACCAGCGCCTCAAGAACCTGCCTCGACCCGGCACCGCTCCGGAAACCGGGCGGAAACTGGGCAAGGAGCACCCCGAGTCTGCCGGCCTCGACAAGAGGCTCCAGAGCACGGCGAAAAATTTCCACGTCGCGTGCGGAGATGATGGCATCTTCCCCGGTTGCCTCGCGGTACATCCCGGGATGGGTGAATTTCTGCCAGAGTTTGACGCAGAAAAGAAAATCCGCAGGTACCCGCTCCAACCAGCCCCGTACGGTGCGAACGTCCGGCGGGCGGTAGAAGGAGCTATTCACCTCAACGGCATTGAAAAACTGGCTGTAATATTCAAGCTCGTTGAGCCTTCCGGACGGGTAGAAATAGCCCTGCCAGGTACCCTCACCCGTGGGATAAGACCAGCCGCACGTCCCGACATAAATCGCCTGCGCCATTGCCCCCCGACTAAATTATACGAAAACCGCAGTAAAGGTCAAAAATGACTCCGGGGTCTCTTGCTGTTCTTAGCGCGGGGCTACTGACGCATCACAGGGCACTAACAATTTGAGGAGGTCTTCATGCCCCCAAGAGCGGCCGTGACTGTCCTCGGTCATCAGCGCTTGCCCCATCTCTTGCTCCCCTCCCAGCCCGATGCATTGGCAAAGGCTCGCAATCATTCATGGCTAAAGAAAAAAACTTAAAAAAGAGGCTTTGCACCTATCGAAGAATCTCCTCTCTCCAAGTGGATGGACTGTAACGAAGGAAAAAATAGAGGGATTTTTCATCCTCTCTCCAAAAAACCGGTTCCGGCTGACTTCGATTACTGGTGCTTACCTCACCCCTTTATCCCCTCTCCAGCCAGCGGCATCCCCGGGAGCCCGCTGTTCTTCTTGGCTGGAAAGGGGAACTAAAGCGAGAGGGGGGCTCAGCCTCCCCTCAAAACTCCCCCTCTGAAACGGCCAAAGATTAAGCCCTGAAGAGAAATAAACAGGGGTTCCATCCCTCTCAATACTCCCAATTTTTGACGGGCAGAATTACCAGTACATAGTGGGTTAAGGGCAGAGGAAGCCGCCCTGCCCCAAGACTGGTGATAACCGTCTTCGGTTACTGGTGCTTACCTCACCCCTTTATCCCCTCTCCAGCCAGAGACTTCTTTGGAGAGCCGCTACTATTCTTGGCTGGAGAGGGGAATTAAGACGAGAGGGGGCTCCGCCCCCTCTTGAACTCTCCCCCTTTTTGACAGGCCAAAGATTAAACTCCGAGGGGAAATAAAGAGATGCTGCGCCCCCTCTTAAACACTCCCCCTTTCAAACGGCCAAAGATTAAACCCTGAAGGGAAATAAAGAGGGGCTTTTTGTCCCTCTGAAAACTCATCTTCAGGAGAAATCTCCCGCCTTCAAAAGGGACTGACCACCAATGCATGAAGAGGAATACAGAAAAGAGACCCCCTTTCTGGAAACTCTTTTCCCCTTCTCAAACGGGCTTAACCGTCATAACCTGGGGGGAGTATAAGAGGGGGTGCACCCCCTCTTAAATTTCATCAACCGAAATATATCAATCCCGGATGAAGAGGAGTAAGAATAGAGAAGCAAAGCCACCTCTGAGACTCTATCTTTTTAAATGGGCTAAAGATTAAACCCTCACGGGGAGTCAAGAGGGGCACCGTCCCCTCTTAATTTTTCTATTTCCCCCTCTCACACAGCCGAATTTACCAATCATGTAGATGATACTGTGTGAGAGGGGGACAAAGGGGGTGAGCTTGAAAAACCAAACAATCGCAGACAAAACTAGATTACATGAGAGCAGACAAAGGGGATGAGCATATAAAAATTAACCGGAGGCAGAAAAATCGGCCGGATGCGGGCGGGGCCAGGCTATCCGGGAGGGGGATAAAGGGAGCAGTATAGACACACAATGCCAGCCGGAGGTAAGGCCAACACCTGACGCGGCAGGCGTGGAATTTTATAGCTACGGATGGTAGAATGTGAGAGAAAACTTCAGGGGAGGGAGCCATGACGGCACCCGTGAGAACGCGTTTTGCCCCCAGTCCCACCGGTATGCCTCAGGTGGGTAACATGCGCACGGCAATCTTTGACTGGCTCTTTGCCCGCCACTGCGGGGGAAAGTTCATCCTCCGTATTGAAGATACCGACCGCGAGCGCATTGTCCCCGGGGCGGTAGAAACCATCATGGAAGGCCTAAGATGGCTCGGTCTTGACTGGGATGAGGGGCCGTATTTCCAGTCGGAGCGGCTTCACCTCTATAAGGAAGCGGCGGAAAGGCTCGTCCGCGAGGGGTATGCCTACTATTGCTACTGCTCACCGGAAAGGCTTGAGAAGATGCGGCAAGAGCAGATTGCCCGCAAACAGCCTCCGGGGTACGACCGTACCTGCCGCAACCTCACCGCCAGAGAGCGTGCGGACTATGAAGCCGCCGGTATCAAGCCGGTAATACGGTTCAGGGTGCCGGACGGCGGCAAGACCACGTTTACCGATACCATTTACGGTGAGGTAACCTTTGAGAACAACACCATTGACGACTTCGTCATGCTCAAAAGCGACGGCTATCCCACCTATCACCTTGCCAGCGTGGTGGACGACCATGCCATGAAGATCACCCACGTCATCCGTGGTGAGGAATGGCTTTCCAGCACCCCGCGTCACATCCTGCTGTACCAGGCGCTCGGCTACGAGCCGCCGCAGTATGTCCATACCCCGCTCATCCTGGGGCCCGACCGGAGCAAGCTCAGCAAGCGTCACGGCGCCAAGTCCATCCTTGAGTACCGCGAGGAAGGCTACCTGCCCGAGGCGATGCTCAACTTCCTCGTCCTCATCGGCTGGTCGCTTGATGATAAGACCGAGATCATCAGCCGCGATGACCTCATCAAGTATTTCACACTTGAGCGCATTAGCAAGACCAGTGCTGTCTTCAATATTGAGAAGCTCAACTGGATGAACGGGGTGTATATCCGCAGCCTCAATGTCGAGGACTTCACCATGCGGGCACTACCGTTTCTGGAGAAGGGGCTACCGCCCGAAGCGAAGCGCCCGCTTGATATAGCCTACGTACGCCGCGTTATGCCGCTCGTCCAGGAAAGGGTGAAAAAGCTGACGGAAGTGCCGGCACTGACGAAGTTCTTTTTTGTTGAGACGCTGGACTATCCGGCGGAACTTCTCATCGCAAAGAACATGACGCGGCAAAATACGCTTCATGCCCTTGAAGTTTCCCTGAAGAGGCTCAGTGAGCTTGCTTCATTCGACGAAACGGTACTTGAGAACCTGCTCCGTCCGCTTGCCGAAGAGCTCGGGCTGAAGACGGGACAGCTTTTCAGCGTCCTGCGCACCGCCGTCACCGGGGAGACGGCCACGCCGCCGCTTTTCCAGACGATGGCCGTGCTGGGAAAGGACAGGTGCCTCAGGCGTATCAGCCTTGCGCTGGAGAAGCTCCGCAATTAGATGAAGTGCGGGTGGGGGGACAATGGGGGCACTTTCGGGTTGTCGCATCCTTGACCTTGCCGGAAGGGTAAGCAGGCTCGCCGTGAACATGCTTACCGAAATGGGGGCAGAGGTTACCAGCCTTGAGCTTCGCGGCGTGCCGTATTCAACCGCCGAGCCCGTCTGTTCCCGTACCGACTTCAGCCTTGACCTCGGCGAAGGCGGCGGCGAAGGGCGCTTCCGGGGGCTTGTCCGGGAAGCTGATGTCCTCATTGAAGCCACCGCCCCGGGCTATCTTGCCCGGAAGGGGCTGGACTATGCCTGCCTTAAGGAGACCAACCCCCGTCTCATCATGGTCTCGCTCACGCCCTTCGGGCAGGACGGTGTGTATCGCGATTATCTGGCTGCCGAGCTTACCCTTGAAGCCATCGGGGGCTGGATGTCGGTCACCGGGCTTCCTGATGCGCCGCTGAAGCTCTACGGCGAGCAGGCCTACCACACCGCCTCGCTTTTTGCGGTGAACGGCATCCTCCTTGCGCTCATGGACCGTGAGGTAACCGGATGCGGGCAACATCTTGATATCTCCATCATGGAATGTGTTGCCGCCACGCTTGACCACGTTCTGGTGAGGTATTTTTACGACGGGGTCGTATCTTCCCGCAGAGGAAGCCGCCACTGGAACAATGCCTCTGCCGTGCTGCCCGCCGCGGACGGCTTCATCCTCGTTTCCATCCACCAGAACTGGGAGACCCTTGTGGAATGGCTTGCCTCCGAGGGGATGG
>JAOAEN010000229.1 GCA_026416775.1 Dehalococcoidales bacterium | reverse complement strand
CGGCAATCGAGCTTCCGCTCACCAGCTCGGCAGGCCACTCCGGGGTGGCCTTCAGCACCAGAGCCCGGTAAGCAGCAACTGCCTCTGCAAGGGAGGCTTTCAGCCCCTCCACAGCCTGCCTGAGCCCGCCGTTTTCCCTCGCCAGGGCGGCAATCTCACCTTCTTTCGCTTCAAGGCCCTGCCGGAGCTGGATGATCGCCGCCCCGCGCAGCTCAAGCTCCCGGAGCAGCGCTTCCTGCCCGGTCGCGGCTTCACTCTGGATTTCCGCCTGATTTTCAGGTGCACCTTGCGTCATCATTCCACCTCCTTTTCCTCTTCAATGCCTTCCCTGCGGGACGATGGCACACACGCCCTCACTCCATTTCTCGCCGCTCGGGCATTAAGTTCACGGTTCATGCGCAGGATTGCCTCCCTCTCTTCAAGCCAGTTCCGGAACTCCGTATCAGGATTGCGGATGCCGAGCCCGCCCATCGCGGTGCGCAGCGAGTGTAGCCCTGCCTGTACCATGAGATGGGCACAGTTGACCGCACGTTCAACGTCCCGCGGGAGCACCGCTCCCCAGTTCACCCGCAGCCTGCCGGCAAGACCGGGACCGAAGTCCTCACCCCGGTATTTCTCGATAAGACGGAGGATCATCTCATTACGCCGGTTATAGACCGCGGTACGGATGATCCGCTTGCGGCGCACCTTCTGGAGGAGAGGCTGGAGGTCAAGCTCAAGGGCCACCCCGGAAAGGTCCCTCTCGGCACCACCGAACGCCGAGCGTGGTGACTCCGAAAGGTCGTGAAGGATACGGTAAAGCAGATTGATGTAGTCAATGTGCAAATTCACCCCGCCTCCCTGGAGCAGGTCAAGAAGATACGCCCGGGCATCCTCAGGGATGTTCCAGACAGCCCCGGGGCGGATGGCGATATCCTGCGAGGCTTCCACGTTCTCCAGCACCGCGATGGGATTGCCGGAAAGCTCAAGGATGCGGGAAAGCTGGCTCATCGCCCGGTTGAGCTCCCTCTGGACCTCCATTATCTGCCTGAGGTCGGACACACCCCATAGCTTTTTCGGCTCGCGCAGGTTGGGGAAAACAACGAAAGGAATAAACCCGTAGGGGTTGGGCTTGCTTTCCACGGGTGCACCGTCAACATAAAGCTCAAAATCGCGATCCGTCCACACCTCAACCACACCTACGGTATCCCTGCCCGGCTTTATCCTGTAAGCCAGTTCCACCTCGTCGGCACCGAGCTCATAGCAGGAAGCGAGGCGAAAGGGACGCCTGCCGTCACCGGAAACCCAGACGTAAATCCCCTGCACGTCCGGGGCGGTCACCTTCACCCGTTTTTCTTCCGTATCCCAGACCACCTTGTAACAGCCGTCGCCGAGAACGGCGCAGTCGGTCTCCGTCTCAAGGTCAAGCTGCTCAAGACTGTTTTCCGCATAAACCTCGCGCAGCCAGTCTTCTGCCCGCCTTGCCCGCTCACGGTCAGGACCGCCAGTGCCTGCGGGTTCCACGCTGAAGCTCATACCGTCCATGAGGTAAGAGGTGACCTTCTCCACAAAGACGCGCGCGTAGTTGAATACAAGCTGTCTTTCTGCTCCCCGCTCCTTCCTTTCCCACTGCCGGCCGTGGTAAAAGTCCAGCAGTTCTTGGTAGCCGCGCCGCCTTGCCGCGTCCATCCCGGCAAGCCGCGAAACGACCGCTTCATGGTTCATACCTATTTCCTCCCTTCCGCGGTAATAGAATCGTCCCGGTTACCCGCCCCGCCTCCCGCCTCTTTAAGCGCCCGCTGGATGGTGCGCTCACTTACCCCGAAAAGCGTTGCCAGCTCGCTCACCTTCCAGCCCGAACCACGCAGGCGCTTAATCTCGCGGCTGCGCATCGCCTTAAGCCAGCGCTGCTTGCCCCGCGGCTCGTCGTAAAGGCAGCGGGGAAACGGACACGAAAGACAGGACGGGGCAAACTCGCAGCCTTCATCCCGGTAGTGGCAGAACTCGGGGGGTAGATCGGGTTCGCCTGTTTCCACATTGTCCCTGGCGTCCCTCTCAAGTCCATTCCTTCCGCAATTCTCTTCGCTCATAACGCACCTCTCAAGCACCTAACACGCCCATGTTAGAACATATGTTCTTCACTGTCAACGAAATTTTGTCACTCCCAGCCCCAGGCCTTATTCC
>JAOAEN010000228.1 GCA_026416775.1 Dehalococcoidales bacterium | reverse complement strand
GGATAAACCCCACCCATCTTCCTTATGGCAAACTGTGCCATTTCCCAGAGGAAAGGCCTGTCCAGCCCGAGCCTGCGCCCGAAAACGGCGGCACGGCGCAGGATGCGGCGGAGCACATAGCCCCGCCCCTCATTGGCAGGGAGCACCCCGTCGGCGATGAGGAACGTAAGTGCCCGCCCGTGCTCGGCGATGATACGCAGCGCCGTATCGGTGGCAACGTCCCCGCCGTATTTCCTGCCGGTAAGACCGCTTGCACCCTCAATCAGCGGCGAAAACAGATCAGTCTCGTAAACCGAGCGCTTTCCCTGCATCACGGTGACCAGCCTTTCCAGCCCCATACCGGTATCAATGTTCGGGCGGGGAAGGGGGCTGCGTCTGCCGTCTTCGTCCTGGTTGTACTGGGTGAAGACCAGATTCCAAAGCTCGGTAAAGCGACCGCATTCACAGTTCGGCCTGCAGTCGGGCCTGCCGCAGCCGCGGGCAATACCGAAGTCATAGTGGATCTCGCTTGACGGGCCGCAGGGACCGGAACTGCCCGCCGGACCCCAGAAGTTCTCCTTATCACCGAAGCGGAAGATCCTATTTTCGGGGATGCCGATCTCACGCCAGTAGCGGAATGCCTCTTCATCGTCAAGGTAGATGGTAATCCAGAGCCTTTCCGGCGGGATCTTCAGCCTTGCGGTGAGGAACTCCCACGCCCAGCTTATCGCCTCCTTCTTGAAGTAGTCCCCGACGCTGAAGTTGCCCAGCATCTCAAAGAAGGTGAGATGGGTATTATCGCCGACCGCCTCGATATCCGAGGTGCGGAAGCATTTCTGGCAGGAAGCAAGACGGCGCGATGGCGGCACCGCTTCCCCCAGAAAATACGGTTTGATCTGCACCATGCCCGCACTGGTGAGGAGAAGCGTGGGGTCACCGGCGGGAATGAGTGAGGAACTCGGGATGACCAGATGTCCCTTTTCCTCAAAGAACTTCAGGAAAACCGTGCGTATTTCGCTGCTGTCCACAAAAACTGCTCCAGAACCGAATTTTTTACCCGACCTATTGATTTTATGTATAATAGCCGGTAACTGTCAAAACCGACAGGCCTAGCCGTTCATCCCCTTCAGGTATTCCTCAAGCTCCGGGGCAATATCGGGGCGCTTAAGAGCAAAAGCCAGGTTCGCCCGGAGCCACCCAAGTGGCGTCCCGGTATCATACCAGTCGCCGTCAAATTCAAAGGCATAGACTGCCTCTTTCTGAAGCAGGATTTCCAGGGCATCCGTGAGTTGAATCTCACCCGCCTTACCCGGCGGGGTAACCGAAATGGCATCAAATATCTGCGGGGAAAGGATATACCTGCCGACGATGGCAAGGCGCGAGGGGACATCTTCGGCGGCGGGTTTTTCCACAAGCCCGGTTACCCGGTAAAGCTTTTCTGCCACCATTTCCGCCGTGACAATCCCGTAGCGGCGGGTATCCTCATCACGGACGCGCTGCACCGCGATGACGCTACCTCCGTACCGCTCGTATATCGCCATCATTCTGGCAAGGCACGGTGTCTCGCCATCAATGAGGTCATCGGGAAGGAGCACCGCGAAAGGCTCATCCCCGACCGCATCCCGTGCCGTGAGCACCGCATGCCCCAGACCGAGCTGCTCTTTCTGGCGCACGGTATGAATACCGATCATATCGGAAAGCCGCCGCATCTCCTCAAGCCTTTCCCCGTCACCCTTCTGCTCAAGGAAAAGCTCAAGCTCGGGGATACGGTCGAAGTAGTCTTCCATGAGCGACTTCCCCCGTGAGGTTACCATGATGATATGACTCAGCCCCGAGGTGAGCACCTCTTCAACCACGTACTGGATAATGGGGCGGTCCACTAGAGGCAGCATCTCCTTGGGGAGCGAGCGTGTTACCGGTAGAAACCGCGTCCCCTTGCCGGCAGCAATGATCACCGCCTTACGCACCCGCATACCTGCCACCTCCATTATCCAGCACAAAGCAGGCAGCCCCGTAGATCCCCGCCTCATTACCGAGGCTGGCCACGGTAATGTGCACCGCCTGTGCATTGATGGAAAAAGCCCTTTCGCGCACCATGCGTCTCCCCGGCGCAATAAGCATTTCGCCAAGCTCTGCCATCCCCCCACCAACGATGATGAGCTCGGGGTTGAAGATATTGGCAACATTGACCATGCCAATCC
>JAOAEN010000227.1 GCA_026416775.1 Dehalococcoidales bacterium | reverse complement strand
CAAGTACCCATTCGTCGTAAGGCATATAGCTACCTCGGGGACTTACTCATGCCCACTATATGCCATAGAAAGGAAATTTGCAACCGGCGGGACGGAATGCTCCCCCGCCCCGCCGGCGCAACTCCGGACCCGGTTACTTTATCTCAACAACGGCACCGGCAGCCTCAAGCTTCTGCTTGGCCGATGCTGCCTCTTCCTTGCTGACGTTTTCCTTGACCGGCTTGGGAGCACCCTCGACAAGGTCCTTGGACTCCTTGAGCCCGAGGTTGGTGATTTCACGCACCGCCTTGATGACATTGATCTTGTTGGGGCCGACTTCCTTGAGAATAACGGTGAACTCCGTCTTCTCTTCAGCCGCTGGCGCTGCCGCCTGGGCGGCACCTGCCGCCGGAGCCGCTGCAGCGACGGCAACCGGAGCGACGGCGCTCACTCCGAACTCCTTTTCCAGCGCCTTGACCAGCTCCGCAAGCTCAAGGACGGTCAGGCTCTTGATCGCTTCAATTATGTCCTGCACCGACTTCTTTGCTTCCTCTGCCATTTATGCACCCTCCAGTTGTTTTATTCTTGCCTGCAATACACCCATAATCCCGCGGATCGGCCCGGCAAGCACACCGGCAAGCCCGTAAAGTGGGCCCTGGATACCGCCAAGCATCTTGGCGATAAGCTCGTTGCGCGGAGGCAGCGTTGCCAGGTTTTCCACTTCCTTGGGACTCAGGAGCCTGTTACCGAAAAAACCGCCTTTGATGCCCAGGCTGGACTTCGTCTCACGGATATAGTCCAGAAGCATTCTTGCGGCTACGGGTGAATCGGAAAAGTCAAAAGCCACCGCAAGCGGGCCGACAAATGCCCTCGCAAGTGCCTCCTTGCCCGCCTGTCTTGCCGCAATCAGGGCAAGCGAGTTCTTGACCACCCTGTACTCAACCCCCGATTCCTTCAACTTGCGGCGCAGCTCATTGAGCTCACTTGTCGGAAGCCCGCGATAATCGGTGAAAACGCCGGCCTGAGCACGGGTAAATACCTCAGACAGCCTGCTGACAATCTGCTTCTTTTTTTCCGTGGGCATAATCCAGACCTCCAGTCCCCGAGAGCGGGCAACGTAAATAAAAAATCCCTGTGCCGTTGCACAAGGATACCAAACAAGAGGGAAATCCCTCTTCCCTTCATCCTCGGCAGGCACTCTTTAAGCCCCGTCCGGGGCACCCGCTTTCTCAGGATACCTTATTCAGTTGTCTTTATTATATCATGCCGCCAGAGGGCAGTAAAGCTTTCCCCCTGACCGACGAATGTCCCCCCGACACCAGCCTAGGAAGCGGTTAAAGACGTTGCCGCCGCCACATCCAGTTTGATGCTTGGGCCCATTGTCGTGGTAAGATAGGCGCTCTTGATGTACTGGCCCTTGGCACCCTGCGGTTTGGCCCTGACCACCGCTTCCATCAGGGCAGCAAGGTTTTCATACAGCATCTTGCTATCAAAGCTCGCCTTGCCGATGGGCACATGGATGATGGCGGTTCTATCAAGCTTGTATTCCACCCTGCCCTTACGGGCATCCTGAATAACACGCGCCAGGTCCTGCATCGGCACCACAGTCCCGGACTTGGGGTTGGGCATCAGCCCGCGCCGTCCCAGGACCTTGCCGAGCTTACCGACCTTGCTCATCATCTCGGGCACGGCAATGGCGGTATCAAACTCAAGCCAGCCTTCCTCAATTTTCTTGATGAGGTCATCCCCGCCGACGTAGTCTGCTCCCGCCGCCTGTGCTACCTTCTCCGCCTCACCCTGCGCGAAGACGAGGACGCGCACCTTCTTGCCCAGACCATGGGGGAGCAGTGCCACCCCCCTCACCTGCTGGGCCGAGTTACGCGGGTCAAGCCCCATGCGCAGGTGAAGCTCAACCGTCTCATCAAATTTGGCACGGGCAACCTTTTTTATCAGCTCGCAGGCTTCCTGGGGAGAATAGGCTTTACCCTTCTCCACCAGCGCCGCCACCTGGTTGTATTTCTTACCATGCTCTACCATGCTAGTCCACCACCTTTATTCCCATGCTGCGGGCAGTCCCCTCAATGGCACGCTCCGCCGCCTCAACGCTGCCGGCACGCAGGTCCTTTGCCTTAAGCTCGGCAATCTCACGCAGCTGCTTGCGCGTGATGCTACCGACGAAATCATGCCCGGCACGCCCGCTCCCCTTTTCTATCTTCAGCGCC